>NZ_QNRX01000001.1 GCF_003317055.1 Alkalibaculum bacchi | reverse complement strand
CAATTATAACAAATCTGGTGTTTTCATGCTATTTTTATACCTGTAAACCCGGAATTCCAATACTTGTATTCAATTATTTATGTGCGAAGTTTGAGGTTATAATTAAAAGATTCTAAAAAACTTAAGACAGAAAAGTTGTTACAACTTCGTTACGAGTCTTGATCAATAGTTAGGAAATTGTAAATTACAATTGTTTAACTATCGCTAAAATTGTCGAACCATTTAAAAAGTTCCCCTTTCTACATTCAGCTTTCGGCTATTATATTTTCCTGTCCAACGTAAAACAAAGTCATTAACTGCAAAGAACTATTACAGCCAATGACTTTTTAAATAAGTAAATACTATTGTCTAATAAGCATTTGTGTCCAATATAGAGTGCCGTTTGAATCATTAACACAACCTACACCAATTTGATTGTAATTTGAATTTAAGATATTTTTTCTGTGACCCTCTGAATTCATCCAACCTGTGACTACTTCTTGAGCACTTCTTTGACCTTTTGCAATGTTTTCTCCTGCGGCACTGTAATCAATATTAAAAGATTTCATCATGTCAAAGGGAGAACCATAAGTAGGAGAATTATGATCGAAATAATTATTGTCAATCATATCCTGAGATTTTGCTCTGGCTACATTACATAGTTCCCCATTGTACGCTAAAGGAGCAAGTCCATTTTTAGCTCTTTCTTGATTTGTAAGCTCGATGACCTGTTTTTCTACAGATTGTCCTTCTTTTTTCTCGTATTTTTTTTCATATAAAGGTACATTGATTTTGTCTCCAGGATAAATCATATCTGGATCTTCTAATTGAGGATTGGCAGCGATGACTTCCGATAAATTTACGCCATATTTTAAAGAGATAATCCACAGAGTATCTCCACTTTGAGTCATATAAGTATCATAGTCACCTGTAGGCTGAGCTCCTACCACAGGCATAAACAATAAAACGAATAACAAGGTAAAAATAATTTTTTTCATGTACATCCTCCAGTTCATATTATTAAAAAAAATTATATATTCTTTCTGTCTTATTATGTGACCTTCTACGATTTCTAATAAGTTATAAAATAATGAAATTCTTCATAAAAATGGAAAAAAATTAGAATTTATTTTTTCACACATAAATGAATTAAGAATAAGATATAGTAGATTTCAAATAAAGGAGGAAATGATATTAATGGCTGAAATTAAGGATCAAGAATTTATGCCTATAGTGCCATTTATGCCAACAAACCCACAATATGGGAATGCATATGTACCATATCAGATGGATTTCGATATAGTAGAACCAAGAGAAGCAATGGAAATGGGAACAGTTTTTCCATCTCTATTCAGCCAATACGAGGAAGGTGAATCATTATGATAGAACGCTTTGATGATAGATTTCCAAATCTTCCGAATAGACCAACGCCTAATCCAATTGAAAGACCAATAGAGAAGCCAATCGAAAATCCAATTAATAAGCCAATAGAGAGGCCAATACAAAAGCCAATAGAGAAACCAATTGAAAAGCCAATACAAAAACCAATACAAAAACCAATTGAAAAGCCAATACAAAAACCAATTGAAAAGCCAATACAAAAACCAATTGAAAAGCCAATACAAAAGCCAATAGAGAAACCAATTGAAAAGCCAATACAAAAACCAATACAAAAACCAATTGAAAAACCAATACAAAAACCTATAGAGAACCCTATATTAAAACCTATTGAGAGCCCAACGACTTGTCCACCTTACACCATGCCAAACAGAAATAAACCTCAAGCAGACCCTGCATTAGTAAGAATTATGCAATATCAATTTGCCATTTACGATATAGCTTTGTATCTAGATACACATCCAAATGATACCAGGGCTCTTACTACTAGGCAAAGGCTTGCAAGTGAATTACATGAAATGACTATGGCTTACGAAGAAAAACATGGACCTATGAATTTGTTCTCACATCATGGAGATTATGCAAAATACGTGAACGAACCATGGCCATGGGATATTCGGTTCTCTAAGGAGGGTAAAATAAATGTGGATATATGAAAAGAAAACTCAAATTCCAGTCAAAGTAAGTGGTAAAGACGTAAGAATGGCGAAAAATGTATTAGAACAATACGGTGGTGCTGATGGCGAATTAAGTGCATCTTTGAGATACTTGACTCAAAGATATGCAATGCCAATAAATCTAGGTAAGGCAGTATTGACGGATATAGGCACAGAGGAACTAGCTCATCTTGAAATTGTGGCAACACTATATAGTAAATTAATAGAAGGGGCAACAAAGCAAGAATTAATAGATGCAGGTTTCGACGCATATTATATAGATCATGGGTTCAACCCATTTTATGTAAATGCTGCAGGTAATCCTCATACTGTAACTTATATTCAGACAAAAGGTGACCCAGTAGTAGATATGTATGAAGATATGGCAGCAGAGCAAAAAGCTAGGATCACATATGAACATCTATTAAAGATGACGGATGATCCTCATGTAAAGAATGTACTCAAATATTTAAGAGAAAGAGAAATTGTACACTTCCAAAGATTTGGAGAAACCTTAAGAATTATTAACGAATGTATGGGAAAAAGCGCAAAATAGATTTTTTAAAAAATGGGGCTGTTACCTGGCAACCCCATTTTTTTAGCGGAATGCGGAACTCTATAAGTTGGAAATCGGAAAGTTGGGGGATTGGTTGATTCGTTGGACGGGAAAACCTTAAAGGTGGAACGTGGAAAGTAGAAAGTGGAAAATCATTCATTGTTCCATATTCATCGTTCACTGCGACGTAAGTCGCATATTTAACCAACTTGAATTGCTTCACAAATGTTTACAATTTGGTCGAAATTTGAAGGAAGGTATATGCTAAAATATATCTATCAAATATGGGGGATAATCTGATGAAGAAAATACTGATAATTACCATTTTACTCTTACTACTAGCAGGATGTACAGATAAAGGCACTGTAACTAGTGGAGAAACAGCAACTACATCTAAATGGGAAGTGAATAGCAATGTAGAAGGTATGTTTGTAGAGCCTGGTTACAAGATCGAGTTGTCAATAAGTGAAAAGGGAAAGGATCAAGTAACTCAGGTAGATAAGGTTATACTAGAAGTAAATAACAAAGATCTTGCTATAATTAACGAGGATGGATCTATAACTGTAAACAATGACGCGCTTAGTGGCATGGAACTAGAGATAAAAGTAAAGTTCAAAGAACTCAGTACAAATCTAGATTACACTGTGTTAAAACCATTAGGGACAACTGTTGACGAAAACAACAGAATCCTCAATGAGTCTGATTATGATGTAGTAGTCAATAAAAAAAGATTTTTGTCTTCTGATTACGTACCAAAGGATCTAGTAAAAGTAAATGTACCTACTCAATTAGAGAATCCTGAAGTGAATCAAATGAGAAAAATTCCAGCAGACCGTTTGCATGAATTGTTTGAGGGAGCAAAAAAAGAAGGATTTACCCTTATAGCCCGATCAGGATACCGTTCTTATAACACTCAGGACATATTATATAGAAATGTTGTGACATCCAAAGGACAAACTTATGCCGACAAATATAGCGCCAAACCTGGCACTAGTGAGCATCAGACAGGGTTAGCTATGGACATTACTAGTGAAGGTGTAAATTTTCAACTTTCTGAAGATTTTGGTGAACTACCTGAGAGCATATGGGTAAAAGAAAACGCTCATAAATACGGTTTTATTATTAGATATCCAAAAGACAAAGAGGAAATCGTAGGCTACGCATACGAACCCTGGCATATTCGATATGTAGGAGTAGAACTAGCGACTAAGATTTATAAAAGCGGTTTGACGATGGAAGAGTACTTTGAAAAAGCCTACTAGGTGGTAAGGTGGTAAGGTGGTAAGGTGGTAAAATCAACGGTCATGGATTGACCGGCTGATTATTCTTTGCCCATATTTTATTCAATAGAAGTGTGCTATTTTTGGTATATGCTACATTAAATACCATTTTATGTACTTTTAATTTTACATCTCCAAAAATTTCTTTCTTGAAGAAATGAGGTGTTTGTGTTAAGATACTATATGTTATAAAATACGCGCCCGTAGCTCAGTAGGATAGAGCAACAGTTTCCTAAACTGTGTGCCGGTGGTTCGAATCCACTCGGGTGCGCCAAGTATGCGACTAATGTCGCAATGAAAAGTGAACAGTGAACGATGAACGATGAATAATGAGCAGTATACGACAATAATAGTTAAATGTCGCATACTTGTATTGTTCAATGTTCAGTGTTCATTTTTTCATTTTTCACTAAAAAGTCTTTTACCTTATAGCTCATAAAATCTTATTAAAACTATTATCTACTCTTACGAAATACCACAATAAGATAAAGATTACATTCGTAAAAATCGTGCCATTTTCGTGCCACTTCATAATAGAAATGAACGTTGAAATATTATATGTCTATTTTTCATTTTCTAGTAAGCTCTTCTCTTAGATTCATCCTAACGTTTAAATATAATTCTATTTATCTACATAAAAGCCGAAAGCGGAAAAGCTCGCCTAAAGGCGAGCAAAGGCAATTGTTCAACTAAGGTTTAACTAGCGCTCAACAACTGTTCAACAATCATTCCATTATCGTTTCGTACTAAAACAACAAACGATAAACACTAGCCGTAATAAAACACACTCCAAACGCAATCACAGTAGGGATCATAAACGCTAGTACGGTCCATTTTAGGCTACCAGTTTCTTTTTTAATCGTCCATAGCGTGCTAGAGCAGGGCCAGTGAAGTAAGCTGAAGAGCATGGTGTTTAAGGCTGTTAATAAGGTCCAATTATTAGCGAGGAATATATCTCTTAAAGAAGATAGACTCTCATAATCCATAAGAGATCCAGCATTCAAATACGCCATAAGTATAATAGGCAAGACGATTTCATTAGCAGGCATGCCTAGGATAAAAGCTAAAAGTATAACTCCATCTAATCCAATAAGCTGACCAAGAGGATCTAAAATACCTGAAAGAATTTGCAGAATAGGTACATTTCCAATGCTTATATTAGCTAAAATCCAGATGGCTGCTCCTGTAGGTATCGCTACTAATAGAGCTCGCTTTAACACAAAAATCGTTCTATCAATTAGGGAAGAATATAATACTCGCCCAATTTTAGGGATTCGATAAGGCGGAAGTTCTAAAGTAAAGGTAGATGGTACTCCTTTTAATAAGGTTTTTGACAAACCATAAGATACTAAAAGAGTTATTATGATACCTAATAGTATTATGGCTGTAAGCGATAAAGTAGTAATTAGGCTATTTATTATGCCCTCTCCAGAAGAAAGAGTGAAAAACATAACCGAAATAGCAATAAGCGTAGGAAATCGTCCATTACATGGTACAAAGTTGTTGGTAATAATGGCGATGACTCTCTCTCTTGGAGACTCAATAATTCGGCAACCAATTACCCCAGCAGCATTACATCCAAAACCCATACACATAGTAAGACATTGTTTTCCATGGGCAGAGGCTTTTTTAAATAGATGATCTAAATTAAAAGCTACTCGCGGTAAAAAACCTAAATCTTCTAGTATTGTAAACAATGGAAAGAAGATAGCCATTGGGGGAAGCATAACAGAAACTACCCAGGCAGTCGTCTTGTAAACTCCATCAAGAAGTAAATTTCTTAACCATGATGAAACATTAATGGAAATTAAAAAAGCACTTAAATGATCTTGAAAACCAAATAGTATTTTAGATAACGCCTGAGAGGGATAGTTTGACCCTACAATAGTAATCCAAAATACAATACCTAAACATAGAATCATTATAGGTATTCCATATTTTTTTGAGGTAATAATATTATCTATTTTCATGTCTCTTTCGTGGATGTTTTTAGAACTCTTTACATATTTATCCACAAGAAACTCAATATATTTGAAATTATGATTATTTATGAACTCTCTTGTGGCACCTTTATCTATATGAATAGATTTCCAAATAGCCTCTATGTTTTCGTAAGATTCTTCTGGAATATACTCTTTTAGAGATTCAATAAAGAATAAATCGCTATCTAATATCCTCAAAGAAAGCCACCTTTTGTTTAAAGGTAAAACCTCTAGTTGACTTTCGATTTGTTCAACTTTTTCTTCTATGTCATCAGAATAATATGTTTTTTTATTAGAGCTTTGTACTGAAGTACGAACTAAAGAAGAGATTTCTTTTTGTAATTGATCTAAGCCTATACCTTCTCTTGCAGAAGTTAGCACAATTGGTATAGAAAGTTCTTTTTTTAGCGCCTCTACATCAATGTGAATTCCTTTTTTCTTAGCTTCGTCTATTAAATTTATACATAGTACAACTTTATCGCTTAACTCCATTACTTGTAATAATAGATTTAAGTTTCGTTCAAGGCAAGTTGCGTCGGCAACCACAATTACTGCATCTGGATTACCAAAGCAGATATAATCTCTAGCCACAATTTCTTCTTCAGATGAAGCAAAAAGAGAGTAAGTCCCAGGTAAATCAACTAAGATATAGTCTTGACCTTTGTAATTGAAATTACCTCTAGCATTCACAACAGTTTTTCCAGGCCAATTGCCTGTATGTTGATGTAGACCTGTTAGAGCATTAAATACTGTACTTTTGCCAGTGTTTGGATTACCAGCAAGGGCAATAGCGTATTCTCCATCTTCTTTTTGAATATCAAACAAATCTACAAAGGCTTCCCTCTTTGAAGATTGATACGTTAAACCCAATAGAAACACATCCTTTCGTTATAAAACAGGTGGTCAGGTGGTCAGCATTAAGGTGGTCAGTAAAACCTAAACTCGCCTTCAGGCCAGGTAAAGACCTGATCTCGGAGTAATCCTGGAGCGTAGCGAAGGATGTGAGGCCTAGGCTTCTACCCCAGTCATCCTGGAGCTAAGCGAAGGATCTAAGACCCCAAAGCCTCACCCTAGAAATGCTTTTGCTTACCACCTTACCACCCGACCACCTGACCACCTAATAATCTTAATTCACCAATATCAAATCAGATTCTTCCCTTCTAAGTGCGATCATGGTGCCTCGAATATTATATACAGTAAGATTGTCCTCTGGACCTTTTCTTACTACTTCAATTGATGCGCCTTTAGTAAAACCTAAGGCCATCATCCTTTCTTTTAATAGACCATTTGATAATAAGCAAGAAACCTTTGCTTTAGTACCTACATGTAATGTATTTAAACAAGTCATTATAACCACCTTTTTATAAAATTTAGCTTAAGCTAATTTATTCTTAATATTTTATGATAGAAGATGAGTATATGTTACAAAGAGATAGGAAAAAGCAAAAAAGCAGAAAGCAGAAAGCGGAGCTTGTTTCGGAAATTTGAAGAAGATAAGTGTTTTTGTTGATTAACGATTGTTCAACTACTGCTTAACTACCGCTCAACAATTGTTCAAGTATCGTCAACAAATTTAACAAGCTCAAAAGTTCCAGCATATACTTATAATAAAAGGCGAATAGAGAGGTTGAAATATGGATTGTAATGAGTACTATACTTTTAATAATTACATGAGTGAAAAGGATATGAGTGCTACAGAAGAAGACTATATTGAGATGATTTACAGATTGTGCGAGAAAAATAACGGTCATACTCGGGTAAATGATATTGCTCATCTATTGCATGTAAAGCCTCCTTCAGTGACAAAGATGGTAAAGAAACTAAAAGATTTAAATATTGTAGATTATAAGAAGTATGGGTGCATACAGTTAACGAAAAAGGGAATGGAGACTGGAAGGCTTTTGGTTTACAGACATAATGTCATAAAAAGATTTTTAACATTATTACAGGTAAGAGGCGATATTCATCAAGAGACGGAAAAGATAGAGCATACTATTAATAAAAATACACTAAGAGGAATTGAAAAGTTTGTCCTATTTTTTGAGCATAATCCAGAAAAACTAGATGAGTTTCTCTCTTACACAAATCAAATTGAAACAAGTCCGAATGAAAATATTGAGGGAAAAGAATAGTGAGAAAAACTATATTCGAAGAAAGTGAAGGACTCAAAAGCTTCTTCACTTTTTATATAGTAGAAAGTACTTATTCAAATGCAATGAATCAAACATGCCGTTTATCATTGATAATCTAAGCGATTTTATTTAGAACTTAGAATTAAAACACTCTATTTTGTGACGAAACAGTTTTTAGTATGTTATAATGTCGGAAAAGGAGGAAAAAGGATGTTATTAGTTACTTCAAATATTTTAGCATTTGTTTTAATAGTCAATTTCGTTTTAACTTTTACAATTATTTTCCTCGAGCGAAAAGATCCTCAAAGCACCTATGCTTGGTTATTATTGATATGGATTATACCAGCTATCGGTTTTATCTTTTATTTGCTCTTTTCTCAAAATATTGCAAGAAGAAAAATATTTAAATTACTAAATCAGGAATTGGAAACAACAAAAAAACTTTTAGATCAGCAAAAAATGCATTTAAAAAGAGAAGAAGTACCATTATGCAATTATAGAGATGAAATTTATAAAGATATGGTCTACTATCATCAAAATATCAGTGATGCCATATACACAAGCAATAATGAAATTCAAATTTTTACAGACGGCAAAGAAAAGTTTAAAGACCTATTTGAAAAAATCCTCGAAGCAAAACATCATATACATGTAGAATACTATATTATAAAAAATGATGATTTAGGCGTCTCATTGATGGAGCTTCTTATCAGAAAGGCCCAAGAAGGGGTTGAAGTTCGCCTTCTTTTTGATGATATGGGTGGCAGGTATATCCATAAATCTTATATTACCCAACTTACTGAAGCAGGAGGGAAGGTGGGGAGATTTTTTCCGTCTAAAATACCTCTACTCAATTTAAAAGTAAATTATAGAAATCATAGAAAACTCGTCATTATTGATGGAGCTATTGGTTATTTAGGTGGCTTTAATGTAGGGAATGAATATCTTGGTCTAAAGGAGTCCATGGGTTACTGGAGGGATACTCATATACGTTTTAAAGGAGGCGCCATTTATGATCTACAGCTTCGATTTATTCTTGACTGGCGTTTCGCTACAAAAGAAAATATTGAGTTGACTGGTAGGTACTTAACAGATGAGATCTCTAATGGAAATGTAGCTATGCAGATTGTGTCTTCAGGACCAGATGAAGTGGAAGACCAAGTAAAAGAAGGATACTTAAAAATAATCAATTCTGCAAGAAATTATCTTTATATTCAATCGCCGTATTTGGTTCCAGATCAGAGTATTCTAGAAGCGCTAAAATTGGCTGTACGCTCAGGGGTAGATGTGAGGATTATGATCCCAAATAAACCGGATCACCCATTCGTATACTGGGCTACAACATCCTATGCAGGAGAGCTCCTTAGAGAAGGCGCAAAGGTATACATTTATGAAAATGGATTTCTTCATGCAAAGACCATTGTAGCCGATGATATGGTGTGCTCTGTTGGCACTTGTAATTTTGATATTAGAAGTTTTCGATTAAATTTTGAGGTCAACGGTTTTATTTACGATGAAAAAATTTCTATTAAGCTTAAAGAAATTTTCCATGAGGATATTGTATATTGTAGAGAGCTAAGCTATGAGATATATACACAAAGACCTCTTGTTATGAAGTTTAAAGAATCCATCAGCAGACTCTTCTCACCACTATTATAGTTGAAAGTGGAAAGCGGAAAGCAGAAAAAAAGACAAGCTCTCAAGAAAGCTTGTCTTTTTAATAGCAGTTGCTCTAAATGACCCCAAAGGAATACGAAAGAGCTAGTGACTAATGACTAGAGACTAGTCGCTGTATTTACTTAATAATTCTTCTTGCACCTATGTAACGCGTATTCCAATAATTATCAGTTAGTTTTGTAATTCTCACACCACTGCTACTGGTAGCACTAATGAACTCGTTGTTTCCTAGGTAAATACCTACATGTGAAGCACCAGCTTTATAGGTTTCGAAAAATACGAAATCTCCACGTTGAAGATTGCTTCTACTGACTGAAGTTCCTTCGTTGTATTGACTAGCAGCTGTTCTTGTAACGCTCATACCATTTTGTTTCATAATGTATTGAGTATAACCAGAACAATCAAAAGCTTTTGGTGTGCTACCTCCCATAGCATAAGGTACACCTATGTATGATTTTGCAGTTGCTATGACAGCGTTGATTTTGGTTGCTGTAGAAGTTTCATCGCCTCTGTTTGGCAATGAGCTGCTTGTACCTTCAAGTGCTTTTAATAAAGTTGTACGTGTTTGTGGGCCAAAAGAGCCATCTACACCAATTGCACTAGATCTTTGGAAAGCCTTTAAAGCATCGACGGTCATAGTGCCAAAATAATTTGTAGTATTGTTGATTTTCAAATACCCTAAACTTTTTAAATCTTCTTGCAGTTCTTTTACGTCTGTGCCACTCATAGCGTACTTAAGTACTCTTGGGTAGCGTGTTGATGTCTTTGGTGGTGTTGAAGCTTCTGGTTTGGTAGGTTCTGGTTTAGATTCTGAGTTTTGTTTGCCAGTTTTTACATTTTCAAGTGCAACCCTAGATGCAGGGCCAAAATAACCATCTGCTTTTAATCCATTATCTCTTTGAAAAGCTATTACTGCATCGCGAGTTTGAGTTCCATAATAGTCCGTAGTCCTATTAATATCTAAATACCCTAAGGCCTTTAGATTGTTTTGCAACTCGTTTACACCGCTGCCACGCATTCCATAACCTAGATAATTTACGGCAAATGCAGAACTGGAAAATACAATCAAAATCAGTAATAAGATTGAAAGAACCTTAACTGACTTTTTCATCAAAATACTCCTTTCTTCGCCATTTTTTTTATAATACCATTGTAACAAAAATGTAGAGGACTTGTAAATACATTTAATAGTGTAGGGAAAATAGAATTATCAAAAGTATATTCATTATTTTGGGGTTTTTTGCCCACTTTTGTAACAATATGATATAATAAAATAGTTAAATTATTCGTATGAATTTATTTTGATTTAAAAGTAATAAGATTAATTAGGAAGGGATTTAAGAAATGGAACAATATGAAAGCGCGGAAGAATTAGATCTAAAGGAACTATGGTTTGTTTTTAAAAACAATATAAAGTTTATAGCTATTATGGTCTTACTAGCAATGATTGTAACAAGTATCGTAACTTTTTTTGTTTTAGATAAAGAGTACGAATCCTATACAACCTTAATGCTGGGTAAACCAAAAGAATATGAACAAGAAAGAGCAGATATTACCTATAATGATGTTATGTTAAACCAACAACTTGTGTCTACATATGGTGAAATTGTAAAGAGCAAAACAATTACTAATCAAGTTATCGACAATTTACAATTAGATATATCATCAGCTCAGCTAAGCGAAATGGCCACTGTCACTACATTAAACGATACAGAAATCATCAAAATAACCGTTCGAAATACGGATCCAGTGCTAGCAGCTACTATAGCTAATGAAATGGCAAATGTATTTATGGATTATGTCAGTGAACTAATGAACATAGATAATGTCAATATTATCGATGTAGCAGAAGCAAATAATACTCCTGTAGCTCCAAGAAGTATGATGAATATAGCAATCTCATTTGTATTAGGTCTTATGATTGGCGTATTTATTGTATTTATTAGAGAGTACTTAAATACAAAAATTAGCACGTCAAAGCAAGTAGAGGCTATAATCGACTACCCTATTTTAGCTATTATACCTGAATTCAAATAGATGCAAAATGCTTTAGGAAGGATTATAATATGAAAAAAAATACAAAAAAGAGTAGAGTAAACGATGCACTTATTGCACATACAGATCCAAAAGCTATAGTGTCCGAGGCTTTTCGTAACATGAGGACGAATGTTCATTATTCTAATGTGGATAAGGAATTAAAGGTCATACAGGTCACTAGTACCCAACAAGGGGAAGGGAAAAGTACGATTACTGCCAATTATGCAACTACTTTAGCTCAATCTGGCAAGAGAGTGCTCATTATCGATTGTGATTTAAGAAGACCTAATATACATAAAGTTTTTGGCATGCCAAATGTCAATGGATTAATCAATGTATTGATGAGAGAAAGTGAATTAGACCGAAGCATCAAATATACTAAAGTAGAAGGTGTATTTGTATTAGTAGCAGGTCCTGTTCCTCCTAATCCATCAGAGATGCTAGAGAGCAAACGAATGGATGAAATCATTGGTGTAGCCAGTGAAAACTTTGATATTATTCTTTTAGATTCTCCACCAGTACTACCTGTAACAGATGCTTTAATTATTTCAAAGTATACAGAGGGTACTATTGTAGTAATTGCCTTAGAAGAAACTCAAAAGGAAGCACTTAAGAAGACGATAGAATCTTTAGAAAATGTAGGTGCCAATATCATTGGAACTGTAGTAAATAAAGCCAATATCAAAAAAGGACACTATGGCTACGGAGGATATAGCTATAAGTATGCTTATAAGGAATAAGAAATTATGATAAATTTTGGAGGGGACTAATGTTTGATATACATAGCCATATCCTGTTTGGCGTAGATGACGGTTCTAAAAGCTTAGAACAATCTATAGAGATGACTAAAATAAGCAGCAACGTTGGCTTTACAGATATTATAGCCACTCCCCATTATATAGGGAATACGAAATTTAATAGAGATATGACTGATAATACTCGCTTATTAGCTGATTTAAAAGCAGAAACAATGCATAATAATTTGCCTGTTAGATTGTATCTAGGTAATGAATGCTTTTTAGAATCGAATTTGGTAGATCATTTAAAGGATAAAAAAGTAGCAACTTTAAACGATACACCTTATATCTTATTAGAAGTGCCTAGAAATAAGACGATGTTTAGCAGCCTCCTTAATTTTATCTTTGAGTTACAGTTAAACGGATATTTTGTGATATTAGCGCATCCTGAAAGA
The DNA here is from genome assembly GCF_003317055.1 of Alkalibaculum bacchi. Lineage (NCBI taxonomy): Bacteria > Bacillati > Bacillota > Clostridia > Eubacteriales > Eubacteriaceae > Alkalibaculum > Alkalibaculum bacchi. The sequence goes on along the minus strand of NZ_QNRX01000001.1, from coordinate 286,180 downwards.
TATGACTTTGTCATTAATGATATAGATACTCTAAAAGGGCTCATTGAAAGAGATGTTCTGATTCAAATGAATTTACCTAGCTTAGTTGGTGTATACGGACATGAAGTTCAAAATACAGCAAAGAAGATGATTGAGCATAATATGGTTCATCTAATCGGTAGCGATGCACATAATGAAAAAGGATACGAACGGGCTGGTAAAGCTTTGAATATTCTCAAGAGCTCTGTAAGCAAAAATACTTTTGAAGAAATTACAAGGAGTAATCCAAAAGCAATTGTTGAGGGGAAAATTCTCTATCCAGAAGCCCCAATAAAAATAGAAAAGAAAAAGAACTTTTGGCAATTTTTAAAATTTAATCGAGCATAATTTTTCAATTAAAAATACTGCAAAAAATGGCACTAAGGATGGTAGCACCTTTTATATAGGTGCTTTTTTTTGTCCAAAATATTACAAAATTTCATAAATGGATATAGTAATATATAAACTTATGGAACAGACTATCACCTGAAAATACTATTATATCTAAATATGTATTTTTGTCATAATAATGTATAAACAGGAATACACTAATCGGTATTACATAATAGTTTATGGGTGGAAATAAAAAATTGAAGAGTGTGAAGTATCAAATCTATAATACTACAAAAGAGAAATCAAAGATTAATGTGACGGAGGCATATTATGAAAATCAAAAATGCTGAAAAGTACTTTTACTCGAGTCTAGAAAAACAACCCTTAGAGATGTTTAGTGCTGGGAAATTGTACAATAGTTACAAATTCTTTGGAGCTCATAGGATAAATTGTGACGGATATGAAGCAGTTCGTTTCTTAGTATGGGCACCTCATGCAGCTAGTGTTTGCCTTGTAGGTGAGTTTAATGATTGGGATCAAACAGGGTATCCATTAAAGAAAATAAGCCACAATGGTGTATGGGAAATCAGCGTTTTTAATGTGAAGGTCTACGATTCGTACAAGTATAGGATTGTTACCCCTTATGGGGAAGTTTTCTATAAAGCAGACCCTTACGGATTTCATATGGAAGAAAGGCCAAAAAGCGCTTCAAAGTACTTCGACATAGAAAACTATTCATGGAAAGATAGGAAGTGGAGGGAAAGCCTCAAAAAAAGAGATTCTTATGTCAGACCTATATCGATTTACGAAGTCAATTTATTAAGTTGGAAAAAGAAAAAGGATGGCAAACAATACTCTTATAAGGATCTTGCAGAAGAACTGGTTCCCTATGTAAAAGAAATGGGCTTTACTCATATTGAAATTATGCCTATTATGGAGCACCCATATGATGGTTCTTGGGGATATCAGGTTACTGGCTATTTTGCACCAACTAGCCGATTTGGAACACCTACTGATTTTATGTATTTTATCGACTGCTGTCATCAAAATGATATAGGCGTCATATTAGATTGGGTACCCGTTCATTACTGTAAGGATGCTCACGGTCTTTGCCATTTTGATGGTGAAGATTGTTTTGAATCGAGTGACAGAGGTAGAGCAGAAAATGAACAATGGGGAACTGTAAATTTCGATTATGGCAAAACAGAAGTAAGAAATTTCCTCATTTCTAATGCCATCTATTGGCATGAAAAATATCATATTGACGGCATGCGGATTGATGCAGTAGCCTACATGCTTTATTTAAATTTTTCAGGTAAAGACATAAGAAATCAATATGGCGGATATGAACATATTGAAGCTGTAGAGTTTATAAAAGAATTAAACTCTGCTGTATTTTTAAGGTATCCTAAGACCTTAATGATGGCAGAAGAATCTACAGCTTGGCCTCTAGTTACTAGTCCAACGGATGTTGGAGGACTAGGATTTAATTACAAATGGAATATGGGCTGGATGAACGATATTTTAGAGTACATGGAGCAAGACTCACTATTTCGTAAAGGAAATCAAAATGCATTGACCTTTTCTATTACCTATGCTTTTTCAGAAAATTACGTTCTCCCCTTAAGTCATGATGAAGTAGTACATGGAAAAAAATCTCTACTAAGCAAAATGCCGGGAACTTACAAAGAAAAGTTTGCAAATTTAAGATTGCTCTATGCATATATGTACGCCCATCCTGGAAAAAAACTATTGTTTATGGGTGGCGAATTTGGTCAATTTATCGAGTGGAATGAATGGCAGGGTTTAGATTGGCATCTACTGGATTACGAATCCCATGGGAAAATGAGAGAGTTTGTAAAAAACCTAAATAAGTTTTACAGAAGAGAGCCATGTCTTTATGAATTAGACACCACATATGATGGATTTGAGTGGATCGAACATGAAAACCATCAGGAGAGCATCATTGCATTTGAGCGAAAGGGTTCGGAAGGAGATAAGTTAATAGTAGTATTTAATTTTACACCAATTGAGAGAAAGAGATATCCCATAGGTGTGGATAAACTAGGCAGCTATAAAGTTGTTTTAAATAGCAATCTAATAAAATATGGTGGAGACAGTCGTAGTATGAGCGTTTATAAGGCGAAAATATTAGAAATGCATAATAAGCCCTATGCTATTCGCTTGACGATTCCACCCCTTTCTGGTGTGTTTCTCAAGTATAAAGGAAATGAGTAAAGGTAAAAAACCACAATTTTAGAACTAAAAAAATGAATATGTGCACTTCGTCTATTCGTACAAGGAGGATTGATATGAAAAATTACAAGGTAGTTGCTATGTTGTTAGCAGGGGGCCAAGGGTCTAGATTACGAGATTTGACAAAGGAAATCGCAAAGCCGGCTGTTTCTTTTGGAGGGAAATATCGAATCATTGATTTTGTTCTAAGCAATGTTGCCAATTCTGGAATATCTGATATAGGAATTCTTACTCAGTATAAGCCTCATATCTTAAATGAACATATAGGAAATGGAACATCATGGGATTTAGATAGAAGTTGTGGAGGGCTTAGAATATTATCTCCTTTCAGAAATGAGGTTGAAGGAAGATGGTATAAGGGAACAGCCAATGCGATTTACGAAAACATACATTTTATAAACCGTATCGATCCTGAATATATATTGATTTTATCAGGAGATCACATATACAAAATGGATTATTCTAAGATGATTGATGAGCATATCAAAAATGATGCAGATGGCACTATTTCTGTAATTCAGGTTCCTTGGGAAGAAGCCTCCCGATTCGGAATCATGAGTGTAGATGATAACAATCGCATTATCGAATTTGAAGAAAAGCCACCTGTTCCAAAGAATAATTTAGCTTCTATGGGTATATATGTGTTCAATTGGAAGGTATTAAAAAATTATTTGATAAAAATTGAAGAAGATCCTACATCTAACGATGACTTTGGCAAAGATATCATTCCTCAAATGATCGAGGATGAAAAAAGGATGTTTACTTATGTATTTAAAGGATATTGGAAAGATGTTGGGACCGTGAGAAGTTATTGGCAAGCCAATATGGATTTATTGCAAGAAAACAATGAATTAGATATATATGATGTAAATTGGCGAATACGAACAAGAAACAAACATGTACCTCCTCATTATATAGCATCTACTTCAGAAGTAAAAAATTCCATGATCAATGAGGGCTGTATCATAGAAGGAACTCTGAATAAATGCATTTTAGCACATGATATACATATTGAAGAGAGTGCGCAAGTAGAAAATAGCGTAATTTTATCTAATGTAACAGTCAAATCAGGAGCAAAAGTACGAAATTGTATCATCATGGAAGATGTAGTAGTAGAATCAGGTGCCGTTATAGGATCTGATGATGAAATTAGCTTAGTGTCAAGAGAACATATCTTATGTGAATAGGAAGAGTATAAGGAAAAAGAAGGTCTTAAGGACCATTTAAGAGGGGGCTCTAATATGGAAAATTGTTTAGGTGTAATTACATTGGGACAAAAGGATAGTAATTTTGGCGTACTCTGTCGAAAAAGACCAGATGCTATGCTGCCTTTTGGAGGGCGTTATCGACTTGTAGATATTGCCTTATCGAATATGATCAATGCTGGAATAAGTGGTATAGGATTATTTACTGGAAATAAAATAAGATCTTTAATGGATCATGTTCGTAATGGAAAAGCATGGAATTTAAATCGAAATACTCATGGCATTAAAGTGTATCCACCTTTATATGATGATGAACCAATATACCAAAATATTGGCGATATTAATGAATTCAAAAAAAATGAAGTGTTCTTTTTAGAGAACAATATGGATAATCTCTTTTTCTGTACTACGACTATGATAGCGAATATCGATATAGGTAAAGCCTATAGGGATTTTATAAAATCGGAGTCTGATATTACTTTAATCTATAAACATATAGATAATCCAAAGCCAAATTTAGTTGGTTGTAAGCATATAACATTTGATGAAAAAATAAGACTAAAGAGTATTGGCATGTACACTGGAAATAGCCAAGAAATGAACTTATACTTAAAAATGTTTTTTATTAAGAAAAAAATATTCTTTGAAATTCTAAATGAAGCAATTGAAAAGGGAAATAAGCTTTATTTTCAAGATGCTCTATTTCAAGCTATGGATAGATATCAGGTATCCTGTTATAAGTTTGACGGTACAATACAATATGTAAATAGTATTAAGAGCTATTATGAAGCAAATATGAGAGTATTAAATCCAAAATATTCAAAAGAACTATTTTATGAAAATGGTCCAATTATTACAAAGCCAAAAGATGAACCTCCAACTCATTACTTAGCCAATGCTACTGTTAAAAATTCCTATATAGCCAATGGCTGTATTATAGATGGAGTTATAGAAAATTCGATTTTGTTTAGAGGAGTTAAGGTGGAAAAAGGTGCGGTCATCAAAAATTCCATCATCATGCAAAAGTGCTGTATTTCACAAGATGTACATATCGAATACGCTATTTTAGATAAACATATAGTAGTCGAACCTAAAGTCATCCTCATAGGCAATCAGTCCATTCCATATGTTGTAGGAAAGGGAGAGATACTGAGCAATAAAGAAAGTAATCTAAATACTAAGATTAAATCTTTTTTAGGGAACATTGTAGAAAGAGCCGAGGGGGTTATTTGATGTTAAGGATTTTATATGCTGTAGCCGAAGAGAGCCCTTTTATTAAGACAGGGGGGTTAGGTGATGTAGCAGGGGCATTGCCAAAAGTACTAAAAGATCATCACGTAGATGTGAGAGTAGTTCTTCCCTTATATAAGCAAATACATGAAAAGTACGGCAATCAAATGACCAAATTAAGCGAGTTTACTGTTCACTTAGGTTGGAGAGAACAGTATGTAGGGATTATGACATTAGAATTTAATGGAGTCACTCACTACTTTATTGATAATAAATTCTACTTTTTTAGAGATCAAATATACGGTGAAGGTGACGATGGCGAACGGTTTGTTTACTATTCTAAGGTCATTGCCCAGTTGCCAAAATACATAGATTTTAAACCCCAAATTATACATACTAATGATTGGCATACAGCTTTAACTAATGTTTATGTAAAAGAATATGCCAAATACGATTCCTTTTATCAGGAGATAAAGACAGTTTTTACAATCCACAATTTAAGGTATCAAGGTATCTTTGACTCAACTATGTTAGAAGATACAATGGATTTGCCTAGGACTTATTATAATGAAGATGGACTAAAATTTTATGATAATATTAATTTTATGAAAGGCGGAATAGTTTACTCGGATGCAGTAAATACCGTATCAGAATCTTATGCTGAAGAGATTAAATATCCATATTTTGGGGAAAGCTTAGACGGTATCATTAGAAAACACGAGAATAAAATATCTGGCATCATGAATGGCATTGATTATGATGTGTATAATCCTGGGCATGATTCTCATATACATAGAAATTATGATATGAGGTCCATTTCCCGTAAAAAGGATAATAAAGTACACTTGCAAGAAAAATATGGATTACCAATAAATCCAGATATTCCTATGCTTTCTATGGTCACGAGATTAAATGAAATGAAGGGACTTGATTTAATCGCTCATATATTTGACGAATTGATTCAAGAGGATATTCAGTTTGTAGTCTTGGGGATTGGAGATAAAAAGTATGAAGAGATGTTTTGCTGTTTCCAGGATCGCTACCCTGAAAAAGTTGCATCGAGGATATATTTTAACGAGTCCGAATCTCATGAAGTATATGCAGCATCAGATATCTTTGTCATGCCCTCAAAAGTGGAACCTTGTGGGCTTAGCCAATTAATCGCTCTAAAATATGGAACAGTGCCTGTAGTGAGGGCAATAGGAGGATTAAAAGATTCTATTTGCCCATATAATCCATCAACTGGACTAGGAAATGGATTTATATTTGAACATTTTAATGCTCATGGATGTTTATTTGCTATCAAAGAGGCACTAAAGCTTTTTGAGGATAAAACAGTTTGGGATAAGTTAATGAAAGAATGTATGAAATCCATAAATGATTGGAACAAATCATCCAAAAATTACATAGGGATATATGAACTCGTGTCAAATTCGTAATAAAGGGTGATAATATGAATCAGCAAGCAGTAGAAATAGCAGATAATATGAAGCGAATACTTTTAATTCAAACTGGAAAAGGGAAGAATTATAGCAATGTAGAGAAATATACAGCTCTTGGAACTTTGATAAGAGAGTATATCGGAGAAAAGTGGGTACATACCAGAAAAAAGTATGAAGAAGAAAAGGTAAAGCAAGTCTATTACCTTTCTATGGAATTTTTGACAGGAACTTTTCTAAAAAAGAATTTAGATTATTTAAATATATATGAAGATACAAAAGAGGCCCTTGAATCCCTTCATATGTCTATTGAAGAAATTGAGCAAGCAGAATTAGATCAAGGACTTGGAAATGGCGGTTTAGGCAGATTGGCTGCTGCTTTTTTAGATTCTCTAAGTTCTTTGTCTTTACCTGGTTATGGATGTGGCATTAGATATAAAAACGGACTTTTTAAACAAGAAATAGTAGATGGCTATCAAGTAGAAGAGCCAGATAATTGGCTACTAAATGGTAATATATGGGAGTATAAGAGAGTTGACGAAGTTTTTGAAATCTATTTTGGTGGCAAGATTGAGATTTATGACCACGAGGAAAGTTTACACTTTAGTCATATAGATTATGACGTAATAAAGGCTGTTCCTTATGATGTGCCTATTGTAGGGTATCGCAATAATACGGTGAATACCCTTAGGCTTTGGTCTACAGAAGAAAATGACAAGGACTTAAATATAGGGGAGTTTAATAAGGGAAACTACCCTGAGGCTTATAGAAGAAAAGGTGAAATAGAGAGTATTACACAATTTCTTTATCCTAGCGATGAATTTGAATCTGGAAGGATCCTTCGATTAAAACAAGAGTATTTTCTGGTGTCAGCTTCCTTACAAAGCATCATAGCACAGTATAAAAAACGAAATTTTCCTATATCTTGGTTTCATGAGTATGTGGCGATACACATTAACGATACCCACCCTGCTCTAGCAATTCCAGAGCTTATGAGAATACTTATGGATAAAGAGGGAATGGAGTGGGAGGATGCATGGTATATTACAGTAAATACTATGGCCTACACAAACCATACTATTATGCGAGAGGCTATGGAAACATGGGACTATAATCTTTTTAAATGTCTTTTACCTCGAATATGTATGATTGTTGAAGAAATTAACGATCGATATACAGCAGAGCTGAGAGGGAAAGAGATAGAAAACGAAAAGATTGAAAAAATGGCTATTATCTCCCATGGAAGAGTAAGGATGATGCCTTTATCCATTGTGGGCTCACATAGCATTAATGGTGTGGCAAAGCTTCATACAGAAATACTTAAGAACAAAGAATTAAAAGATTTTTATGAAGTTTTTCCAAATAATTTCAACAATAAAACAAATGGTATTGTGCACAGGCTTTGGCTTTTAGAAGCAAATCCTAATTTAAGTGATTTTATTGAAGAACTTATAGGTAGCTCTTTTAAAAAAGAGCCAATAGAGTTAAAGAAATTGTTAAACTTTGATACAGATGAGTTTGTCATAGAACGTATTGTCCAAATCAAACATCAAAATAAAGAGAAGCTTGCTAAATATATATTAGAAGAAACAGGTATAGTCGTAAATCCTTATTCTATATTTGATGTTCATATTAAGCGAATTCATGAATATAAGAGACAGCTTTTAAATATATTACATGTGATGCATCTATACAATAAGCTTAAAGACAATCCAAATCTAGATATGGTGCCTAGGACTTTTATATTCTCAGGTAAGGCAGCAACTAGTTATTATAATGCAAAACAAATTATTAAGTTGATTTGTTCTGTGGCGAGTGTAGTTAACAATGATTTGACCATAAAAGGCAAATTAAAAATCGTCTTTCTTGAAAACTATGGGATAAAATTAGCTACTCAGATCATCCCTGCTGCTGATGTTAGCGAACAAATTTCTACTACGACAAAAGAAGCCTCTGGTACAGGTAATATGAAATTTATGATGAATGGAGCTATAACGATAGCCACATTAGACGGTGCTAATGTAGAAATTGCAAATGAAGTAGGAGATAACAATATTGTTATCTTTGGATTAAAAGATTTCGAGGTATACGATTTATATCGCACAGGAAATTATCATTCCTATGATTTATACCATTCAGATATTGAAATTAGGAGAGTTATGGATCAGTTAATAGATGGTACATTTCACAATCATTATGAGAATTTTCAATCCCTACACGATCGCTTGCTAAGAGATAATGATGATTTCTTTATACTCAAGGATTTTTCCTCTTATAAAATCGCCCACGAGAAAATTGACAATGCCTATAGGAATAAGGTTCATTGGGGTAGGATGTCATTAAATAATATTGCATCATCAGGAGTATTTTCTTCAGATTACACCATAAGGGAATATGCGCAATATATATGGAATATTAAATCAGTAAAAGATTGAGGGTGAAACGATGCCTAATGATCAATACCCTGTATCCCACAAACAGTTAGGATCAATTTATAGCAAGAATAAAACTATTTTTCGCCTATGGGCACCTACACAGGAGAAAATTCTTTTAGCTATTTACGAAAATAGCCTTTGTATCCATAGAATGCTATATAATATGAAAAAGGACATAGATGGGGTATTTGAAATTACCATTGAAAAGGATCTAGAGGGGAAATTTTATACTTTTATAGTGAATGACTCTGAAGTTACAGACCCTTATTCTGTGGCTGTAAGTGAAAATGGAGTGAGAAGTGCAGTAGTGGATTTGAAAAAAACGGATCCTGGTGGTTGGAAAATTCACTCCATTCCTAGGGGGAGTCTTCCTTGTGATACCATTATTTACGAATTAAATCTTATTGATTATACAGGTAAGAAAAATAGCGATAAAAAAGGTGCTTATCTCAGTTTAGTTGATTCAGAAGATAAGGGAAAAGGCTATCAGGAGGGACTTTCACATTTAAAGGATTTAGGAGTGACCCATGTTCATATTCTTCCTGTTAATGATTTCTTGACTGTTGAAGAATGTAAAGAAACAAAACGGGAAAATAATTACAACTGGGGTTACGACCCAGAACACTATAATGTACCAGAAGGTTCTTATTCCTCTGTACCATCTGATCCTAAGAATAGAATTTTTGAGCTAAAAAAGATGATTATGAAATTACATCAAGCAGGAATAAAAGTTATTTTAGATGTAGTTTACAATCATACTTATCGCTCTAAAGATTCAAATTTTAATGTATTGGTTCCTGATTATTATTATCGAATGAAAGAGGATGGAAGCTTTTCTAACGGCTCAGGAGTCGGAAATGAACTGGCTACAGAAAGATCTATGGTGAGAAAATTTATTTTAGAATCTGTAGTGTATTGGGTTAAAGAGTACAAAGTAGACGGATTTCGCTTTGACTTAATGGGTTTGATTGACAAAGAAACAGTAAATGAAATAGTGATAGCTCTTAAGAGAATAGACAAGGAAATTCTCATTTATGGGGAACCGTGGATTGGTTTTGACTCGATCCTACCTATTAAAGAGAGGACATTAAAGGGCTCTCAGGCACATCAAGGTTTTTCTGTTTACAATGATGCATTTAGGGATGGTATCAAAGGTGGAAATGACGATGAAAGCAAAGGATTTATCCAAGGAAATTGTCATATGAAAAACATCGTAGAGACGGGCATTGCAGGAACCATTGATTACGATATTCTTCATAGAGGATTTGCGAAGGATCCGGAAGAAAGCATCAATTATATCAATTCTCATGATAATTTAATTCTTTATGATAAAATAAAAAAGACTTGTCCCTATTCTAGTGAGGAAGAGCTCATTAAATTAAATAAATTTGCATTATCTATACTATTTACTTCTCAAGGGATTCCTTTTATTCATGAAGGAAATGAAATACTGAGAACGAAGCAAATGGTAGCGAATAGTTACGATTCTCCTTTAGCAATTAATAAGATAAATTGGGACTATAAGGAAAGGTATTATGATTTTTATACATTTGTACGAGACCTCATTTATCTGCGCAAAGCTTATAGGTGTTTTCGACTAAACACTGCAGAAGAAATACGACAGAGATTAAAGTTTGTTTCTACAAGAGAATGCACTATAGCTTATACAATCAAAGAAGATCATGACGATTTTGATTATCTATTGATTATTCACAATGCAATGGAAACCCATGTAGGTATTCCATTTACGAGTGTATTTTCAAAAGAAGAAGTTGCTTTAGAGAGTATGAAAGTGAAGAAGATATTTGACGAAAGAGGCATTGCTTACACTACATATGATATAACAAAATCAAAATCCTTTACAGGTGCTCCTCAGTCTACGGTTATTTATCAAATAGTTTTGCGTTGATGATATGTAGTAGATTTTTAGTGAATTTTGCACTGGTATAAAGTTGGAATTGGCTGAATGCGGAAAGCTGAAAGCGGAAACTACCTCGCCTAAAAGCGAGGTTTTTCTTTACAACCACCATTGGTGGATATGCTTTTGCTGACCACCTGACCACCCGACCACCTTACCACCTCGCATCTTCAATTTTCCCTTTAATTGTTGATATTCTAAAGACTTTAATGTATTATTATTATGACTAAAAATACCAAATGTAAGAGAAGTTGAGGAAAAGAAGGTTTATTATGATAGAATTAGGTAAAAAACAAACATTAAAAGTCATACGGAAAGCCAGTGTAGGCTTGTTTTTAAATTCTGCAAATGATCCAGATATGGAAGATATATTACTTCCAAACAATCAAGTTGAAGGGCTTAAGCTTGATGATGATGTAGAAGTATTCGTTTATAAAGACTCTGAAGATCGAATGATAGCTACTAGGAAAGTTCCTAAGATTACTTTAGGCCAAATATCAAGCCTAATGGTAAAGGAAGTAACGAGAATAGGAGCTTTTTTAGACTGGGGTTTAGATAAGGATTTACTCTTGCCTTTTAAAGAGCAAATAGGAAAAGTAAAAAGTGAACATTTCTATTTAGTATGTCTTTATATTGATAAGACAGATCGATTATGCGCTACTATGAAAATCTCAAAATACTTACAATCTCATTCTCCCTATAAAATGAATGATATCGTAAAGGGAACAATCTACAGTATTAACAGAGATATTGGCGCTTTTGTAGCAGTAGAAAACAAGTATCATGGGCTTATTCCAAACAGCGAATTGACTGGTCGCTTGTTTGAGTATGGGGATAAAGTTGAAGCTCGAATCAAAAGGGTAAAATCTGATGGAAAATTAGAGTTAAGTTTAAGAAAAGAAGTTTTTATGCAGATGGACGACGATGCAGAGAAAATATACGCTAGATTAGCAGCAAAGAAAGGCTTTCTTAAGCTAAACGACAATAGTCCTCCTAGTGCCATTAAGGCTGAATTTAATATGAGCAAAAGTGCGTTTAAGAGAGCAATAGGGAGATTGTTAAGAGAGCAGAAAATCAATATAACCGATAAGGGTATTGAATTAAGGCGATAGGAAGTCACTGTTTTTATATGCTAGAAAAAGTTCTGATCTTTAATTTATGTGCAAGGATTAGATTTTGACCTGTTAGACTTGAGTTTAGAGCGCTGGTGGCTTATAACAGATAGCACTTTCTTGGTAGGCAGTGATGGACAGGTTATAGAGTAAAGCATCAGCCTATAGTATAAATTGGAATCAATCGTAATATATTTTAGTAAGACGTTCGAATCAAGGAGGAAACGATGAAACAAGTAATTGGCATAGTATTTGGTGGAAAGTCTGGCGAACATGATGTTTCCTTAATGTCAGCCAGCAATGTAATAGATGTAATGGATAAAAGTAAGTATGATGTGGTTAAAATAGGGATTTCTCGAACTGGCGAATGGATGATGTATAATGGTGATACAAAGAGAATCGCCGCAGATACCTGGCAACAAGATGAAAAAAATCTCATAAAAGGTTTTTCCATATTTGATCACCCTATTATTAAGAATGTAGATGTGTTTTTCCCAATTCTCCATGGGCCAAATGGAGAAGATGGAACCGTTCAAGGTTTGTTCAAATTGCTTGGTAAACCTTTTGTTGGCTGTGGAGTCTTAGCATCTTCTGTAGGAATGGATAAAGTCTATTCAAAGATCTTATTTGAACATGCAGGAATACCTATAGGAGATTATACATCCTTACAAAGAGGCGATTGGAAAACAAGCGAGGAAGATTCTATTGTAGAAATTGAAAAGAAATTGCAATACCCTTTCTTTGTAAAGCCGGCCAATATGGGTTCGAGCGTAGGAATTTCAAAAGTTCACAATCGCCAAGAAGCAATAGAAGGGATAAAAGAAGCTTTTAAGTACGATAGCAAGCTGATTTTAGAAAAGGCTATTAATTGTAGAGAAGTGGAATGCGCTGTTCTAGGGAATGAAAGTCCTATAGCATCCATTTTGGGAGAAATTGTACCTTCTCAAGAATTCTACGATTATAAAGCCAAATATATTGATGGAGATAAATCTGCTTTAATTATACCTGCAAATTTAGATGAGTCTACAACACAACAAATTAGAGAGTATGCAGTAAAAGCCTTTAAATGCGTGAATGGTAGAGGTCTATCTAGGGTAGATTTCTTTGTGGATAAAGACACAGGTGATGTACTTATTAACGAAATCAATACACTACCAGGCTTTACAAATATCAGCATGTACCCTAAATTATGGGAAGCAACTGGAATATCATATGTAGAGTTAATCGAGAGAATCATCTCCTTAGCTATAGACGAATTTAATAGTTAGAAAAGCTGCTCTAAATCAACATAAGAGAGCAATAATCAGTTGTTGCCTAAAACATAAAATACCGACTAATGGAGGGTATAATGGATCAAAATAAACAGAAAGTATTAATTCGAATAAAAGGTACTACAAAACAAGAGGGCGAATCTGACGAAGTAATTGAATTAGTAACTCAAGGCGAAATGTACAAAAAGCGAAAGAGTAATTATATCATGTACAAAGAATCCGAGGTATCGGGCTTAGAGGGGACTACTACTACATTAAAAATTGAAGGCGATAAAATCTCTATTATTCGCTTAGGCACCATGAATTCCCATATGACCTTTGAAAAGGGAAAGAAAAGCTATAATATGTACTCTACTCCATATGGAGAGATGACGCTTAGCATTTGTACACAAGATATTAATATAAATTACAATCAAGAGCACGATCCAACAAATATATATGTAGACTACAATGTTGAGATACAAGGTTTAATGGCTGCCCGCAATATTCTAGATATACAAGTGAAGCACTAAAGAGAGGTTGAAGAGATGAATAGTACCATAGAAAAAGTAATTGAAAATGTCAAATCTGCAATAAATGAAAGTATAAAAAAATGTATTGCTGAGGGAGAATTTACTCTAGAGAGTATTCCTACTATTATCATCGAGGTTCCTAGAGAAGAAAGTTATGGAGATTTTTCTACTAATATCGCCATGCAAATTACGAAACAAGCAAGAAAATCACCTAAATTAATAGGCGAAGCCATTATGAACAATATTAATACAGAAGAAGGCTATATTCAGTCCGTAGAGCTAGCCGGCCCAGGGTTTATTAATTTTCGATTAAAGAAAAGCTGGATCTATGAGGTGTTAGAAGAAATATACGATAAAAGAGATCATTATGGAAATAGTGATATTGGAAAAGGAAAAAAAGTTAATGTAGAGTATATTAGTGCCAATCCTACAGGACCTATGCATATGGGGAATGCTAGAGGGGGATCTATTGGAGATGCCATTGCCGCAGTTTTACATCGAGCAGGATATGAGGTCTCAAAAGAATTTTACATTAATGATGCAGGCAATCAAATTGAAAAATTTGGTCAGTCTTTAGAAGCGAGATATCTCCAAATTATAGGTGAAGACGTAGGGTTTCCAGAGGATGGATATCAAGGTAATGATATCATAGAACATATGAAAAACTTTGTAGATATTCATGGGGATAAATATAAAAAGGTAGACAGTGAAGAGCGAAAAAAGGCTCTTGTAGACTACGCTTTAAAATTAAATATTCAAAAGATCAAAGATGATTTAGCCGAATACGGTGTAAAATATGATACTTGGTTTTATGAGAGCACTTTGCATGAGGCAAATTCAGTGGGAAATATCATAAAAGAGCTTCAAGATAAAGGTCATGCTTATAAAAAAGATGGAGCTATATGGTTTAAGACTTCAAATTTTGGATGTGAAAAAGACGATGTTCTCGTTCGAAACAACGGCATTCCAACCTATTTTGCAGCAGATATTGCCTATCACGCAAATAAACTGCGTACTAGAGAATTCGATTGGTCTATTAATGTCTGGGGTGCAGACCATCATGGACATATTGCAAGGCTAAAAGCAGGTATTGAAGCTTTAGGAATCAATCCAGACAGATTGACAGTAGTTATTATGCAATTAGTTCGCCTCACACGAAAAGGCGAGATCGAAAGAATGTCTAAGAGAAAAGGAACGGCTATATCTTTATCGGATTTGATTGAAGAGGTAGGAAGGGATGCGGCGAGATTTTTCTTTAATCTTAGATCTCCAGATAGTCATCTAGACTTTGATTTAGATCTAGCAGTAGAAGAATCTAATGATAATCCTGTCTTTTACGTTCAATATGCATACGCTAGAATTTGTAGTATCCTAAGACAATTAGATATAGAGGCAAGTTTTTCTCAAGTGTCATTAGCTCTTTTAAAAGAGAAAGAAGAAATTACCCTTATTCGAAAACTAGCAGATTTGCCACAAGAAATCATCAAAGCTGGGGAAAAGCTAGACCCAAGTAAGATAACGAAATATGTTCTTGATTTATCATCTGATTTCCATAGTTTCTACAATGCCTGTAGAGTAAAAGTGGAAGATGAAGAGCTCATGAAAGCGAGAATCATATTAATTCAATGTACGAGACAGGTAATAAAAAATTGTTTAGATATATTGGGCGTAAATGCTCCAGAAAAAATGTAATTAAAGGTGGTAAGGTAGTAAGGTGGTAAGCAAAAACTTATAAGTCACCAAAGGTGACTAAAGGTTTTGCTTAGGACTTACAACGTTATGCCACCATTGATGGCTTTAGTGGTTTTGCTTACCACCTTGAAGCTTACCACCTTACCACCTCTAAAGCGCCCTATGGGCGCTTTATTCTATTGTTCTTAATATTTCTAACAGCCACTGCCAAGATTTCTCAATAGAGGCAATGCTTACATGCTCGTTTGGCGTGTGGACATCGTACATATTTGGTCCTATGGAGATCATATCTAAATCTGAAATTTTTTCTTTAAATATTCCACATTCTACGCCTGCATGTGTTGCAACAATTTTAGGTTCGGTGCCAAAGAGTCTATAATAAGAATCTATTGCTTGATCCCTTAATTTTGAGTCTTTATCAAGTGCCCATCCTGGATAGGCGCTATTGGTATTCATTTCAATTTTTAAAGTATCTGCAATACATTGGCATATTTCTACGATTGTATCTTTTTTTGAGTTTACGCTACTCCTAGCAGAAGAAGTTACGTCTAGTATATCTTCTTTAATTGCCAGTACTGCCGTATTAATTGAACTTTCTACTAAGTCTTTCATATCAGCACTCATAGTTTGTACTCCATTAGGTAAAATCATCAGTAGATTGACAATTTTTTCTGTAGTCTCCTTAGTTAAGCATCTTTTGCAATCGTCTACTAAAGATACACTTACTGAAATATTAGGATCACTTGTAGCATATTCTTCCGCAAAGAGTTCTTGAAATTTTTTCATAGCAGATTCAAAAACCACCTGTACGGAGTCGCATACAACAATAGTTGCTTCCGCTTCACGAGGAATGGCATTATCTTTAGAGCCCCCCCAGATATCTACTAAGTGCATTTTTTTTGCTCTCTTTATATCGTAGAGAATACGAGCCAAAAGCTTATTGGCGTTAGCTCTGTTTAAATTAATATCCATTCCTGAATGACCGCCCTTTAAGCCGGTTATTGAAATTTTATAGCATAAAGAATTCTTAGGTGCAGACATGTATTGTAAATCTACTTCGTGATGAATGCGGATACCTCCTGCACAACTGACCATGATTTCTGTGTCATCTTCTGAATCTAAATTGATTAAATACCTTCCAGATAATTTTGAACCATCGAAATTTGTTGCTCCAGTAAGCCCGGTTTCCTCTTCTACAGTAAACACTGCTTCTATTTTCGGGTGAGATATATTCTTACAATCTAATAACGCTAGAGTCATAGCTACGGCAATGCCATTGTCAGCACCAAGGGTAGTATTTTCAGCATAAATATGACCATCTACAATCCTTAACTTGATTCCTTGGGTTAAAAAATCGTGCTCTACATCTTTATTTTTTTCCCAAACCATATCCATGTGTCCTTGTAAAATTACAATAGGGGCATCTTCATAACCTGGAGATGCTTCTTTTTTGATAAGTACATTATTGTAAGCATCTTGAAACACCTCTAATCCTCGATTGGTAGCAAAAGAAACTAGATAATCGCTAATGGCCTTTTCTTCACCTGAACCTCTAGGGATTTGAGATATCTCAGCAAAGTAACGTAAAACTTCCTTTGGTTCATATTCATAAAATAAATCTGTCATTTCTCTTCTTCTCCTTAGGTAATAATTTCTATTTAATATATTATAGAACTCTTCTTGATTTTATCGTTTTTCTAATGATCATTTTATTCTGATATAAAAATCTGATATAATGATAATATCAGATATATGTAATTTTTATCAAGGCAATTGAGTACAATAGATACTATGTTTACTATTTCGCTAGAAAGGTTCAAAATGACTAAATACAAAAAAACAATATTTTTATTAATCATATATACCACATTCGTGTTGATTCTAACACTAGCTCCATATAAGGAGAGTGTCAAATTTGACGATTCTTACAATTTAACTCTATTTAAAAGTATAAACAATTATGTGAAGCATATGCAAAATTTTGGAATTATCAATTTAGAAGCCTTTAGATACTTGCCCTTTGAAGTGATTCGCTTTGCAAATTCCGTTTTTACGGTTTCTTTTAAAAATATATTAGGGAATTTAGTGCTTTTTCTTCCTTTGGGCTTTTTAACATCATTCTTAATTAAAAGCAAAAAACTAATTTCTGTATTTACGTACAGTTTGCTTTTTTCTACACTAATAGAAGTAATGCAATACATATTTTTAACTAGTCGTAGAGCAGATGTAGATGATGTGATATTGAATACGGTTGGTGGAGTGTTGGGATATTTGATATATAAAATAGGTGGTAGGAAATAGGTGGTAAGGTGGTCAGCAAATATGCGACTTACGTCGCAGTGAACAATGAACAGGGAACAATGAATGATTAACAATATAAAGGGTTGTTGAGTCGCATATTTGTACTGTTCCATGTTCAGTGTCCATTTTTCATTGTTCATTATCCAATGAACTACCTTTTCCAACATGCCAATATACCAATTATACAAGTTCCGCTTTCAGCTTTCCGCATTCAGATACAAAATACAAAGCTGATAACTTACATTTAGAATGAAAAAAAGGTGGCGTGCACATGAAAAACAAAACAATATACATTTGTTCCAACTGTGGTTATGAAAGCCCAAAATGGCAAGGTCGTTGTATGAATTGCAATGAGTGGAACACTTTTGAAGAAGAGGTTCAGATTAAGGGTGCTGGAGCAAAGAATTTTGATAGAGCGCGCAAAGATGCCATTCAATTAAATTATGTCAAATCCTCTAATAGCGAGCGTATTAGGACGGGGATTAAGGAATTCGATCGGGTTATGGGTGGAGGAATCGTTCGGGATTCTCTTACTATTATTACAGCTAAACCTGGTGCTGGAAAATCAACTTTATTATTGCAAGTAGCTCAAGATCTTTGTCTAAGAGGGCATAAAGTAATTTATGCATCAGGTGAAGAAAGTGAAAGTCAAATAAAAAACCGTTCCGATCGATTATTTGATAAAGTGAGCGATAATCTATGGGTGTTTTGCGATAATAGTTTAAACAGTGTAATATATCATACCAATCAAATTAATCCTGATCTTATTATATTAGACAGTATCCAGACTTTTCAGGTAGACGAAATAAGAGACTCAAAAGCAGGTTCTCCTACACAGACTATGGAATGTGCCAATGAACTTCTAAAATTAGCAAAGAATCCAGATAGACCCAGGGCAGTAATCATCGTAGGTCAAATGACCAAAAAAGACGAGATGGCAGGGCTTCGGGCATTAGAACATTTAGTAGATACGGTTTTATTTATTGAGGGAGAGAGTGATGAAGAGTTAAGAGGTTTATCTGTAACAAAGAATCGATTTGGAAGCACGTGGGAAAGAGGGTTCTTCACTATGACGGAAGAAGGGATGGTCTCTATAGATAATCCATCTCAGTTTTTTATGACTCAAAGAGAAGGAGAAAAAACTGTTTCAGGCAGTGCAATAACTGTAATCAGAGATGGATCTAGACCTATTATTGTAGAGATTGAGAGTCTTGTATCCACAAGTTTTTTACCTTATCCTTCAAGAATCAGCGAATGCATAAGAAAAGATCAATTAAATACTTTAGTGTCTATACTAGAACAGAGAGGTGGAATAAAGCTCTTTGATAGGGATATCGTCCTAAAAGCCACAGGAGGTTTAAAACTTAAAGAGCAATCTGTTAATCTTGCTATTATTATGAGCATCGTATCATCTGTACAGAATAGACCCATTAGTAATGGGATAGCCTTCTTAGCAGATGTGGGATTAACAGGGGAGTTAAAAAAAGTACCTTCCCTTGAACTTCGCATTAAGGAATTGGATCGCATGGGCTTCAAACAAGTCTTTATTGCTAAGGGCGCTCTTCCTAAAAATGCAAAATTTGAAGACGTTAAAGTAATTGAAAAAACGATGTTATCAGAAGTAATTGGAAACATCTAAATTAATAATTAATAAGAGCATTTGATGGGTATACTGTATAAAAATACGCCTGTCAAATGCTCTTTTGATTTTTTATTAATACATTTGCTTTGATTTATAATTACATACTTAATTTTATGAATGATATTTGAAACGAAATCTACTTTGAATAAATAAAAACTTAACATAATTTCATAGTTGAACATTTGTTCAATGTGGTTTATAATGTTCATATGCAGTAAGGAAGGTGAAAATATTTGGATTATTCGAAAAGTCTACTGATTAAAGTTGCTGAGTACTATTATAATGAAGATTTAAATCAGCAACAAATTGCTAAAAGGCTTAATATATCGAGAGTTAAAGTATCTCGGCTGTTGACAGAAGCAAGAAATAAGGGGATTGTAAAAATCGAGATTGTATACCCGAAAGATAATTGCATTGAATTAGAAAGACAATTAGAGGAAAAATATCATCTAGAAGAAGTTGTCATCATCTCATCTTCATCAAATTCTCCAGACTCCATTCATATGGAGGTCACAAACACTGCCGCACAGTTTATCGAAGAGAAGGTAAATCCTAAGGATATTATAGGAATTGCTTGGGGGAGAACACTAAAAAGAGTATCCGATCGAATTAGTGAGGTAAACAAAGAAGTAGAAATCGTACAATTACTAGGTAATATCGGTTCAAGTGAATACAGTGGCGATGTGATTGTAAGAAATATCGCAAAATCTTTTCAAGGTAGTATCTATCTTTTGCCAGCCCCTGCGATTGTGGATAATATCAAAATTAAAGAGGCAATTAAAAGCGATGGACAAATTTCGAGTATTTTAGACATGCAAAAGCAGTGCTCATTAGCTATTGTAGGGATTGGCCAAGTAAGTGAAAATTCTACTCTAGTGGTGTCCAATTACTTGAAAAAAGAAGATTTAGAAAGATTGAAGAGTGATGGAGCTGTAGGAGAAGTAGTTGGTAGATTTGTAGATGAAAATGGACAAATATGTAAGACTTCTGTAAATGATAGAGTCCTTGGAATAGAAATAGATTCTTTAAAGGAAATTCCTTGTGTAGTAGCTATCGCTAGTGGTGAAGAAAAAGGAAAATCTATTAAAGCGGTATTAAAAACAGGTTCAATTGATGTATTGATTACTGATGAAAATACTGCACAAAATATATTGAAACTTGAATAGGAGGGATACTATGGCAAATGTAGTTATGATGCCGCAAATTGGTTTAAATGAAACGAGCAATCTAATTAGTACTTGGAATAAAGATGTAGGCGAGATGGTTAAAGTGGGCGATGTATTGTTTACCATTGAAACAGATAAATCTTCTATGGAAGTAGAATCAGAATTTGAGGGAGTATTACTGAAGAAATTATATGAAGAGGGAGATGCTTGTGATGTATTAACTCCCGTCTGTATTATCGGTCGACAAGGAGAAGATATTGAAGATTTATTTTCTGCCAAAGAGGAAGAAGAGGTAAAACCTGTAGTAGAAGCTCCTCAAGAGACACCACAGTTACCTGAAGATTCTCAAGCGAACGTCGTCATAATGCCACAAATTGGTTTAAATGAAACCAGCAATCTCATCAGTACATGGAATAGAAATGTAGGAGATGCAGTTAAAGTAGGGGATGTATTATTTACCATTGAAACAGATAAATCTTCTATGGAAGTAGAATCAGAATTTGAAGGTGTATTACTCAAAAAGTTCTACGAAGAAGGAGATGCCTGTGACGTATTAACTCCTGTATGTATTATAGGGCCAGAAGGCGAAGATATCAGTGGTTTTTCAGTAGAACAATCCACAGCAGATGAAGTTCAAGATCCTAAAACAGAAAGCACTCTAAATAATATACAAACTATGCCAGCTCAAGGAACAGTCAATCCAGATGGAATTCAAAAGGTTTCACCAAGAGCAAGAAATCTTGCAGAATCAAAAGGTGCAGACCTTGGCTATGCTGTAGGAACAGGACCAGAAGGTAGAATAATTGAAAGAGACGTGTATACCCTCCTTCATAATGGACCAGTTATGACAAAGGCTGCAAAACTTGGATTAGGAGAGGTAGATCCATCCTCTATTCATGCTACTGGAATAGGTGGACGAATTTTATCTACAGATGGAGCAAAAACAAGCAAAATTGAGACCACTACTGCACAACCTCAAGCTACAGAAGAAGAGTACAAGATTGTGAAATTTTCTAATATTCGAAAGATTATTGCAAAGAATATGATGAATTCTCTTCAAACTACAGCTCAATTGACTTTAAATGCATCTTTTGATGCTACAAACATAATGGAATATAGAAAACTTGTAAAATCTGGATCCGATGAATTTGGTTTAGGTAATATTACTTTAAATGATATGGTTATGTATGCAGTATCTAGAACTGTCGGTGATTTTGAAAATCTAAATGCTCATATGATTGGCGAAGATCAAATAAAAATATTCTCTAGCGTTCACTTAGGTTTTGCTTGTGATACAGATAAGGGACTAATGGTACCAACTATATTTGACTCGAACAAGATGAGCTTAAATGAAATCTCTAAGCATTCAAAAGAATTAGCAGAGCAATGTAAAAAAGGAAATATAGATCCTAAGAAATTACAAGGGGCTAGCTTTACGATTTCTAATTTAGGAAGCTTTGGTATTGAAAACTTTACACCAGTAATCAATCCACCTCAAACGGGTATTTTAGGAGTAGGAACAATTGAGTATAAAGTGAAAAGAGAAGCAGGTACATTTATTGAATACCCAGCAATGTTTATTTCATTGACATTTGATCATAGGGCCATAGATGGTGCGCCAGCTGCAAGATTCTTAAAGGCATTGAAATTCAATTTAGAAAACTTTAATTTGTTATTAGCAAAATAGGAGGTTTTAAAATGCATTATGATGTAATTGTCCTAGGGGCAGGTCCTGGAGGCTATTTAGCTGCGGAGAGAGCTGGACATGCCGGGCTTAAAACAATGGTAGTTGAAAAGAAAAATATTGGCGGTGTGTGCTTAAATGAAGGCTGTGTGCCTTCTAAGACATTATTAAACTCTGCTAAAATATACGAATATACAAAAGATGGTCAAAAGTACGGAGTAACATGTGAAAATGTTTTATACGATCAAGAAAAAGTAGTTAAGAGAAAAGATAAAGTAGTAAAAGCTTTAGTAAGTGGAGTACAAGCTACTTTAAAAAAGAACAAAGTTGAGATTGTTAGTGGAGAAGGAAGTATAATAGGAAAGACTTCACAGGGATTTGTAATAAAAGCAAATAATGAAGAACACAGCTGTACTAATTTAATTATTGCCACTGGTTCAGAAGCTATTGTTCCGCCAATTCCTGGTGTGAAAGAATCCTTTGAAAAAGGCATTGTAGTTACCAATAGAGAAATACTAAGCTTGGAATCTGTTCCTAAAAAACTGACCGTAGTAGGTGGCGGTGTAATAGGGCTTGAAATGGCATCTTATTACGCTACTGTAGGAAGTAAAGTTACTGTTATAGAGATGTTAGACCGTATTGGAGGCTATACAGATATAGAAATAGGTACTATATTAAAAGGAAATCTTGAGAAAAAAGGTATTAATTTCCTACTTGGTACTAAGGTTACGAGAGTACAAGATAATGTAGTTTACTATGAAATGGACGGAAAAGAATCTACTGTGGAAAGTGATAAGATACTTTTAAGCATTGGTAGGAGAGCGAATACAGCTAATATTGGCTTAGAAAAATTATCTTTGGCTACAGAAAGAGGAGCTGTCAAAGTAGATGAAACATGCCAAACTAATGTACCAGGCGTATATGCAGTAGGTGATGTCAATGGTAAATCTATGCTAGCTCATACAGCTTACCGTGAAGCAGAAGTTGCAGTGAATACTATACTAGGTAAAAAAGATATTATGAGGTATACAGCTATTCCTTCTGTAATTTATACTAATCCAGAGGTTGCTTCTGTAGGAGAGACGGAAGAAACAGCTAAGAGCAAGGGCTTGGATTACGAAGTTAAAAAGATTTCCATGAATTACAGTGGAAGATATATGGCGGAAAATGAAGGTGGCAATGGAATCACGAAAGTTCTTATAGAAAAAAAATATAATAAGATCATCGGTATACAGATGATTGGAAGCTATGCATCCGAAATCATTTATGGTGGAGGAATTATGGTTGAAACAGAAATGCTCGTTAAAGATTTAAAAGAGATTGTATTCCCACATCCTACTGTAAGTGAAATTATCCGTGAAGCAATTTTTCAGTAAATAAGCAGAAGGCGGACAGCGGAACTTGTTAAGTTGAAAAGTTGATTGAAATGGGTGTATGTGACGATAGAATCATCGTCCCCAAATAAAGATAAATCCTATAAAATAGATAAAAATTGGAGGAAGAAATATGCCAAAAAGTATAAATATTGATCCTGTTGAACGAAGAAAACCAGGTGAACTTACCTTTAAACCGATACAATTAAACCAGTACCAAAAGAGAGTTAAAGATGTAAAAGATGAATATACAAAAGAAGAATTAATTCATATGTACAGAGATATGATTTTGATTCGAGAATTTGAAACCATGCTACAAGACTTAAGGGCAACAGGCGAATATAGAGGAACAAAATACAGCTATACAGGTCCAGCTCATTTGTATTTAGGACAAGAAGCTACTGCTGTTGGTCAATCTTTTATCCTAGATAAAGACGACTTAGTGTTTGGAAACCATAGAAGTCATGGTGAATTAATTGCAAAAGGCATGTCTGCTCTAGAAAAATTAGAGGACAAAGATTTAATGGAAATCATGGAAAAATCACATGATGGAGCTCAATTAAGAGTAGTAGAAAAAGGATTTAAAGGTAGCGTAAAAGAATTGGCAACCCGCTTTTATATCTACGGCATCGCTACAGAAATTTTGGGTAGAAAAAATGGATTTGCTCAAGGTCTTGGTAATTCTATGCATGCATTCTTTATTCCATTTGGCGTATATCCAAACAATGCTATTGTAGGAGGATCTGCACCTGTGGCTCTTGGAGCAGCTCTTTATAGAAGAGTTAATAAACAAGATGGAATCATCATTGCAAATGCAGGAGACGGTTCTTTAGGTTGCGGCCCTGTTTGGGAATCTATGAATATGGCAGCTATGGATCAATTGACACAATTATGGGATGAAGCTCACAAAGGCGGACTTCCAATATTATTTAATTTCAACAATAATGGCTACGGTATGGGTGGTCAAACTGTTGGTGAAACGATGGCATACAATGTCCTTGCAAGAGTAGGTGCAGGTATCAGCCCAACTCAATTACATGCAGAAAGAGTAGATGGATACAATCCATTAGCAGTAATTGATGCTATGAAGAGAAAAAAAGAAATCCTTGTTAAAGGAGAAGGTCCAGCCTTATTAGACGTAGTTACTTATCGAATCGCTGGACACTCTACTTCTGATGCTAATCCATATAGATCTAAAGAAGAGCTGGAAGCGTGGAAGAATGCGGATGCTATTTTAAGCTTTAGAAACGATATACTAGAAGCAGGAATGACAACAGAAAAAGAATTAGATGAAGTCAAAGAAGCAGCTGAAACGGTAATTGAAGAAGTATTCAAACTATCTATTGATGACAGTGTATCTCCAAGAATGGATTTAATGAACGAAGTAGATTCCATTGAAAAATATATGTTTTCTAATGAAAAAATTCCATCAATGGATACAACTAGAGAACCAGATGTATTAGGACCAAAAGAAGAGAATACGAGAGTGAAAAGAATAGCTAAAAAAGAAAGAGCAGGCATCAAAGATGGAAAGACTGTTCCATCTGTAAAGGCATTCCAATTTAGAGATGCAGTATTTGAAGCCCTCATGGATAAATTTTACGAAGACCCTACATTGATTAGTTTTGGAGAAGACCTTAGAGATTGGGGTGGAGCATATGGTGTATATAAGAACATGGAAGAATCCATTCCATATCATAGACTCTTTAACACACCGATTTCAGAATCTGCCATTGTAGGCGCTGCTGTAGGATATGCAATGTTAGGTGGAAGAAGTGTACCTGAGTTAATGTATTGTGATTTTATGGGTAGAGCAGGTGACGAGATCTTCAATCAATTGGCAAAATGGCAGTCTATGACGGCCGGACAATTAAAGATGCCAGTAGTTCTTCGTACATCTGTAGGAGCTAAATATGGTGCACAACACTCCCAAGATTGGACATCTCTTTGTGCGCATATACCAGGCCTTAAAGTGGTATTCCCAGCAACACCTTATGATGCAAAAGGGCTTATGAATGCAGCCTTAAATGGTAGTGACCCTGTAGTATTCTTTGAAAGTCAAAGATTATATGGTGTTGGTGAAATGTTCCATGAAGGTGGTGTTCCAGAAGAATATTATGAAATTCCACTAGGAGAACCAGATATTAAAAGAGTAGGAACAGATTTGACGATTTTAAGCATTGGGGCAACATTATACAAAGCCATAGAAGCAGCTGAAAGATTAGAAAAAGAATACGGTCTGTCTGTAGAAGTAATTGATGCTAGAAGCGTAGTTCCGTTTAATTTTGAACCTGTTATTGAATCTGTTAAGAAAACAGGACGAATTCTTCTTACAAGTGATGCATGCCAAAGAAATTCAATTTTAAATGATTTTGCACAAAATATTTCTGAATTGGCATTTGATTATCTTGATGCACCACCAGTAGTAGTAGGCTCAAGAAACTGGATCACTCCAATAGATGAATTAGAAGAATTCTTCTTCCCACAAGCGGATACAATCATAGATGCAGTACACGAAAAGATTGTTCCACTTGCAGGACATAAAGTGAAATTTAATCATACAAAAGTAGAACAAATTAGAAGATATAAATTTGGGGTGTAAAGATCAAGGTGGTAAGGTGGTAAGGTGGTCAGGTGGTCAGCAAAACCTTACTTGCCTAAAGGCAAGATACTCGGGCACGATGCCTAAATTTCCACTTTCAACTTTCCACCAAAAAATAATATAATGAAGGCTATAAGTAAATCTATTAATAAGATTTACTTATAGCTTTTGTTTTCTTTTTCGTATTAAAATCTGTTTGACATACTATATATACTGTGTTAAAATATTTGTTTTGACATATTCTCCTGATTGTATTATAATAAATACAAGACCTTAATGGGTATTAAAGGAGGTAAATGCATGTTTTCGATTGGGGATAAAATTGTCTATCCAATGCATGGCGCTGGAGTCATTGAAAATATTGAAGAAAAAGAAATATTAGGCGAAAAAGCTTCTTATTTTATATTAGAATTACCTATATGTCAAATGAAGTTAATGGTTCCTGTAAATAATTCAGAAAAACTGGGACTTCGCGATATTGTAAATGAAGAGATCATAGATGAGATACTTATTGTCTTAGGTAAAGGGCAGGATGAAGATGAGACAAACTGGAGCAAACGGCACCGAAAAAATATGGATCGGATCAAAACTGGAGATATTTTCGAAGTGGCTGAAGTTGTAAGAAATCTTATCTTATTAGATGAAGAAAAAGGTCTCTCAACTGGCGAAAAGAAAATGCTTAATAATGCAAAACAAATACTTATGAGTGAACTTGCCTTAGTAAAGGACATCTCGAAAGAAGAAGCAGAACAATTGATTACAGATCATATAAAATAGATTTAAGATACCTTTAATAGTCTAAGAAAATTTTCTTAGACTATTATCTTGTCTTTAAGCAAATATTAATTTATATTTGTTATAATAGAGAATGTAAAATTTTAGAAGGAGGTGATGAGGTGGTAAAAAAAGTCACGAAATGGATTATTACTTTATTGGGCTTTGTTTCAGGATATCAATTAACAAAATTCTTTGTTAATATTGAACTTATTCAAAATTATATTAAAAGCATTATAGAATTGCCCTATCTTTTAACAATTAATATTATCGGTGGTACTCTATTTGGCATTATCTTTTATTTGCTGTCTCCATTTTTTATTAATGCAGGATTGAAATTATCTAGTGCTATTGAAGGTTATATATCAAAATTAACATTTAACGAGATTTTAACGAATACTTTTGGACTTATTGTTGGATTTGTTATTGCTGCGTTAATATCTATTTCAATCAATGCTATTGAATTTCTTCAACCCGTTACACAAATTGTCATTATTTTAATTTATATTTTCTTTGGGTACTTGGGAATAACAATAGCCAATAAAAATGCGGATACTTTTAGCTCAATTTTTAAAAAAGTTCCTAGAGAACAAAAAAGCACAAAGACGACAAAAAATTTAAAAAAGTATAAAATATTAGATACTAGCGTAATAATTGATGGAAGAATATTTGATATTTGTAAAACTGGATTTATTGAGGGAACGATTGTCATCCCCCAATTTGTACTAGCAGAATTACAATATATTGCGGATTCTTCTGATTCTCTAAAGCGAAATAGAGGCAGAAGAGGACTAGACATTATTAATAAGATTCAAAAAGAGCTGCCGATAGAAGTTGTAAACATGGAAAAAGACTATCCTGATATTCCAGAGGTAGATGCAAAACTACTAAAGCTTACAGAAGATTTAAATGGTAAAGTAGTAACAAATGATTATAATTTAAATAAAGTTGCTGCAATTAAAGGGATTGAAGTTCTAAATATTAACGAATTAGCCAATGCTGTAAAACCTGTAGTACTTCCTGGAGAAGAAATGATCGTCAATATGATTAAAGAAGGTAAGGAAAACGGGCAGGGTGTCGCTTATCTAGATGATGGAACTATGATTGTTGTAGAAAATGGAAAAAAATATGTAGGTGAAACCATAGAGGTAACAGTCACAAGCGTCCTTCAAACTGCAGCAGGTAGAATGATCTTCGCAAAACCTAAAAAGGTGATATCGAAATCGGTTTAAAAAAAGACAAAGCGTTTTGGGCGCTTTGTCTTTTTGGTTGGACGGTTGGCTCGTTGGCCGATTGGGCGCGAAAAACCTTCACTGAACAATAAAAAACGAATATTGAACACTGAACAGTACAAAAATGCTAATTATTATCAAAATTATCAAAATTATCATATATTGTTTATTGTTTAGTGTTCGTTGCGACGCAAGTCGCATATTTGCTTACCACCTTACCACCTTACCACCTTACCACCTTACCACCTTACCACCTTACCACCTTATTATTGCAATTTACTTCCCAAAAATATATAATATTACAAGTTACATTAGAAAAAATTAGGCGGTGTTATTATGCCCAAACCATTTGTAAGCGCAATTATCGTTGCAGCAGGTAATGGTTCAAGGATGAAAGCAGGGGTTAACAAACAGTATTTATACTTGAATAGTAAACCTGTGTTGGCGCATACACTACTAGTGTTTGAAGAATGCCAGTTAGTAGATGAAGTAGTATTGGTTATTGGGAAACAAGATGTCCAGATATGTATGGAAGAAGTCATAAGACCTTATAAGATAAAAAAGGTAAAAGTATTGGTGGAGGGTGGAGCTACTAGACAAGAATCCATGTACTTAGGCCTTAAAAAAGTAAATAAAAAAGCTGATATTGTAATTACACACGATGGAGCTAGGCCTCTGGTCCATTCTAATACCTTGATTAAATGCATAGAAGGTACATTAGAGCATAAAGCAACGATTGTGGCAGTACCTTCAAAGGATACAATAAAAATTGTAGATGAAAATTTAACGGTAAAAGAAACGCCAGATCGCACTACTCTTTGGACTGTTCAAACACCTCAAACTTTTGAATACAATCTTCTTATGAGAGCTCATGAAAAGGCCATCGAAGATCATTTTGTTGGGACAGATGATGCAATGCTGGTAGAGAGATTAAATCATACCATTAAGATCATTAAAGGGCATTATGACAATATAAAAATCACAACACCAGAGGATTTAATCATGGCGGAGTCGATTATTAAGATGATCCAGAGATGAAGCACGGAAAGCTGAAAGCAGAAAATTAAAATGAGAAGTTGGATGGTTGGTCGGTTGGTTCGTTGGATAAGATACGCGCTTTGCGCAATTTAGAATTGTTAAAAGCTAAGATCAAACTCGCTATAGGAAAATAATGGTTTTTTTACCACCTTACCACCTTACCACCTTATTTAGAACTTACAACGTAGAACTTAAACAGGAGGATATTATGGGTAAATTATTTGGTACTGACGGAGTTAGGGGAATTGCGAATATTGAATTGACGCCACAGTTAGCTTTTCAACTGGGGAGAGCAGGGGCCTATGTATTAGGTGAAGGCAATCACACACCGACTATTGTCATAGGAAAGGATACTAGAATCTCTGGAGATATGTTAGAATCTGCTTTAATTGCAGGGATTTGTTCTATGGGTGGCAATGTCATTCAATTAGGCGTATTACCAACGCCAGGAGTAGCTGTTCTCACAAGACATTTTAAAGCAGATGCAGGAGTTGTTATTTCTGCGTCTCATAATCCAGCAGAATTTAATGGAATTAAATTTTTTAATAAAGATGGTTTTAAATTATCAGATCAAGTAGAAGATGAAATAGAAAAATTGATTTTGGAAGATTATGAATTTGATTTGCCTGGGGGGGATTCTGTTGGTGCCATAACACAATGTGATTACCCAGAACAAGTCTATATGGATTTCTTATTAGATTCTCTAGATGTGGATTTTAAGGGTTTAAAAATTGTTCTAGACTGCGCTAATGGAGCGAGCTATAAAATTGCACCAGAGATATTCGCAAAATTAGGCGCGCAGATCATCTGCATCGGGGATCAGCCAGATGGTATTAATATTAACTGTAACTGTGGATCTACTCACTTAGAAGGATTACAAGAAACAGTTGTCAGAGAAGGGGCAGATTTAGGCCTTGCTTTTGACGGTGATGCAGATCGATTATTAGCAGTAGATAATCTTGGCAGAAACATCGATGGTGATCAAATTATGAATATCTTTGCCTACTCCATGGCCAAAGAAGGAAAATTAAAGCAAAACACAGTGGTTGCCACTGTAATGAGCAATATGGGCTTAGAGATCGCGTTAAAAGAGTGTAATTGTAAGGCTGTAAAGACTGCAGTAGGAGATCGGTACGTATTAGAGACCATGCAGAAAGAGGATTATAATCTCGGTGGAGAGCAATCTGGGCATATTATTCTTTTAGACCATAATACTACAGGAGATGGTCTTCTTACAGCAGTACAATTAACTCAAATTATAAAAAAAGAAAACACTTCCTTACACAAGTTAGCAGATAAGATGACCATATATCCTCAAGTCCTCGTAAATGCTAAAGTAAAAAACGAAAACAAAAAGAAATATTTAGAGGATATTGTTATAGGAGAAAAAATAGCGCAAATCGAAGAACACTTTCATGGAAAAGGAAGAGTGCTTATACGTCCTTCAGGAACAGAACCTTTAGTCCGAGTTATGATTGAAGGCGAGGACCAAAAAGAACTAGAGTCTATAGCTCAAGGATTAGCAGACCTAATTGTAGAAAGGCTAGGCTAGTTTCAAGCAGAGCCATTCAATTTACCATCATAAAAAAAGCACGCCAATTACTAAACTGTAAAGGTGTGCTTTTCTAATTAAAAACCTAGTTTATTGCGACGTAAGTCGCATATTTGACCCAAAAGGAATATTCAAATGCTAGCGACTGCAGCGCCGCAGGCGCTGCAACTATTCTTTAAAGTATTCAATTAAGTAACAAATCTCATTATCTGATAAGCTAATGTCATATTTCTCGCCTAAGAAAAAGAATTCTTTCTTAATAATTTTATATAGCTTTTCATTAGATGTGATCACTTCAGGTTTATTAGGGTGATTTAAAGTAACTTCATGATCTTTTAGCCTACTAATCATAAAAGCTAAATGTAATATCAAGCCAATAATATTAGAATCTCCTAATTTTGTATTCGTTTTTTGAAGTACATTGTCGATATATTCATGAACATCCTCATAGAGTTTTTCCCCGTCTAAGTTTTGAATATTCTCCTTTAAAACCATAGGTAATCTTATTAAAGTTGTCTTTACATCTATGATTTCTTGTAGCTCATCTAAAACAGACATGCTTATGACATCGTGCATACTAAAATGTTTAATAGAAGTATTTATAGGAAAGGATGATACTATAAACAAAATTTCTCTCTCTAATTGCATTTTAGACAAAGTTTTCATAAATTCATGCTGGTCTAAACTATTTATAGGTATAATTTCAAATAAGCTTTTATCGTATTTCAGTTGGTTATTTAATATATTTTTAATGGCAATGGATCCACCTTCTCCTGTTAGACAAGTAGTAATGATAGCAATCTTTCTTTTTTCTACAGTAGGATCTGGACTGATTCGATCGCTTATATAGGACTGTACTTGTAAAACATCATTGTAAATATAATCTAAAGGAGTGCCTAGTAATGCCTTGCGGGTCGCCTCTATAACGTGAAGAGTAGACACTAAAGATATAGATTTACAAGGTGTTTTTAACTCTTCCTCAATCATTTCTGAGAAGGTCGTTAGAGACCCCATATCTACTAAGAGGAGATAACCCGTAGCGTGTTTGTCCTCTAAGATAATCTTCTTTAATTTTTCATATACTTTAGATGGGCTTTCATCTAAAGGCGCATCTAAGGCTATTGCATAATCTTCTCCAAGCAAACCATTGACCACATTGACCATCGAAGTAGCTGTAGATGATCCGTGAACAATGACGATGATTTTTACATGGTCTTTTTTTGTCGTTTGGACATATTCAGGCAGTAGAAAAATAGTCAAATATCCTGCTTCATCGTCAGAAATTTTCTCTTTAATGTATTCACTTATGATATTTTTTGCTTCTAATGCTATTTTGTACTCTTTTGGATAGGAGGCCCTTATATTAAGGAGTTGTGGGTTGATAATATTTTTTTTATTGCGAATCCTCTTTATAAGTGTATCGATGTGTAAGGCAAGGGCGGTATACAAGTTGCTGTTAAAGTCTTTATCTAATTTTGAAGATATAAAGGAGACTACTTTATCAACGCAAGCCATAGTATCTTCGCCTAATAAATTTTTAATTTCAGATTTATTCGCTTCCTCATCTTCTAAAATAAGATACTTTTGAAAATGCGCCATAATATCTTTTGCTAGAACTTGATCAATATTGACCTCTGATATTCCTTTTGCTTGAAGTTGGGCTAATTTATTTTCTATAAAAGAATAAATATGATTATCTTCTTCTTCAATGGCAGGGATATCTGTTTTCATATTAGGTGCAAAGCGAAAGTACTCCACCTCCTCGCCTGTTAGTTTATTCCAAATCATACGGTGTTCCTTTTCCTTAAGAAGACCTTCACGTATATGAGTAGGTAAACTTCTGCTACTAATCCGAACGTCCTGTCGTAGATTTGTTAAAAACTCAGAATAGGCTTTGGCGCAGATAAGCTGTATATCGCTTTTTAACTGTCCAATATTACCCTTGCACTCATAGGATAAAAGAGCGCGAATAGTATTGCATGATACATAAATATCTCGACTTAATTTGATGCTCTCTTGCTTAAAAAAATTCTTAATTAAATACAAGCGCTCATCAAAGGTTCTCTCCTTAAGAGACGGAATCCTAAACATCATGGGTATTCTTCTAGTAAAGGTTTGTAATAAAGCAGAGTTAGGATCTTCTGTGGTGGCAGTTATGATTAAGGCATTGGTACTTCTAAGCTCACTATCTCCCATTCTGCGAAAAGTATTTGTGTCTAAATAAGTAAACAAGGCTTCTTGACCTTCTGGCGGAAGTCGATGTACTTCATCTAAAAACAAGATTCCGTCGTCGGCTTTTTCTATGAGTCCTACTCGATCTGATTCTGCTCCAGTATAAGTTCCCTTTTTTACACCAAAAAGTTGAGATACGAGTAATTGTGGATTATTACTATAATCTGCACAGTTAAATACGATAAAAGGAGCATCCTCTGGAATTACGCCCATTTCTATAGCATAAGAGTGCATTAATGAGACAAACATAGATTTTCCTACACCTGTATCTCCAAGTATCAAGGTAGCTAAGCCCTTTGGTGGATAGAGTATGGCAGCTTTAGCCTGGTCTCTGGCGTCTTTTAAGCTCGTATTGTATTTTACCAGCTCGTCTAATTGAGTGGTGACTGTTTTGGTAGGAGAAATAGAAGCATTCTCTATATAGAACAAAACGGGTCTTCCAGAAGTTTTCTTTATTTTTCCTTCTTTATATAGTTTGTTTAGTTCATTGCTCACATTTGAGCGGCTCATTCCTAAAATATTTGCTAGTGTTTGAGTATTAACGCCATTAGGATCATTTAACTCTTGTAATTTATTGTATATAAGTGTTTTGTTGTTCAAATAATCACCTTTTTATTATTATTATACATTTATTATAAACTATTATGACAATGAAAACCATACAGAGTTTAAACAATATCAAACACTAACCATAAAACACTTTAAAAGTCTCAAACACTAAAAAAATGAATCAAACACTAACATGTGTGTTTAAAACACTGTTGTCGAAATATAGAATTTAACGTCGATTTAACACAAGAAGAACTAGATTTTAGTGTTTGGCATGAGAATTGCTATTAAGAAAGTATGGAATACACAACAAGGTACAAAATAAAATCAAAATACATAATTAAAAAGGAGGAAATAGTAATGAATGAAATGGAACAGACTATTATGCAGTTAATCATACATTCTGGCGATGCTAAAACTCATGGGTATGAAGCTATAAGAAAAATAAATGAGGGAGATAGCGAAGGGGCTGATGAAGAAATCAAATTAGCTCATGATGCATTAATTGTAGCACATAATGCACAAACTTCATTATTGCAGAAGGAAGCAGCAGGCGAAAAAGTAGAAATTTCAGCACTGTTTGTCCATGCCCAGGATCATCTTATGACATCTATGAGTGAATTGAATTTAATTGAACAAATTGTGGAACTGCGTAAAGTAGTCAATACATTAGTAGAAAACAAAAAATAAGAGGAGGATTTCAAATGATAAAAATCAAATTATTTTGTGCAGCAGCATTTTCAACTAGTGCTTTGGTAGAAAAAATGAAGAAAGCCGCAGCAGCTAGAGGCTTAGAAGTAGATATAGAAGCGTGTGCTCAAGGAAAATTAGCAGATTCTTTAGATGGTTTAGATGTGGCTTTATTAGGACCTCAAATTGCTTATACACTACCAAAATCACAAAAAATATGTGGTGAAAAGTGTGTACCAGTTGCTGTAATTCCTATGGCTGATTATGGCATGATGAATGGAGAAAAAGTACTAGACTTTGCACTTAGTCTTATAGAAAAAGAAAAATAAAATTATTAAGGGGGTTAGACAAATGAACACAAAAGATTTTGGGAATAAACTCATGGAAGTGATGATGAAGTTTGTCAACATGAAAGGAGTTATCGCATTAAAAGAAGGTATGCTGAGTATTTTACCTTTAACTGTAGTAGGATCTATATTTCTTATCATCGGAGCTTTACCATTCAAAGGTGTAACAGATTTTCTGACAAATACTTTCGGTCCGGAATGGTCTGTACCATTTATGCAAGTCTATGGTGGTACATTTGCAATTATGGGCATGGTTGCTTGCTTTGCAATCGGTTACGCGTATGTTAAAAATGAAGGATATGAAGCACTCCCGGCAGGAGTACTATCTATTGCAACCTTCTTTATCATTCAAAACTCATTTGTTACTTTAGAAGGTGGAGAAGTAGTAAATGATGTCATTTCAAAAGCATGGACTGGCGGACAGGGAATGATTACAGCTATTATAGTAGGATTGTTTGTGGGTGCTACGTACTCATGGTTTATGAGAAAGAAAATCGTCATTAAAATGCCAGATAGCGTACCACCTGGAGTTGCAAATCAATTTACAGCTTTAATACCAGCAGCGTTTATTTTCGCTGTATCGGCGATAGTATATGGAATATTTAAATTTGGTTTACAAACTACATTTATCGAATGGATTTATACCGTTTTACAAGTGCCACTACAAGGATTGACAGATTCCTTACCAGGCGCAATAGGGATTGCTTTCTTTATATCTTTCCTATGGTGGTTTGGCGTACATGGGCAATCCATTGTCAATGGTATCGTAGTATCTTTACTGACAGCAAACTCTGTAGCCAATGCAGAATTACTTCAACAAGTTGGTTCTGCAACAGTAGAAGGTGGCGCGCATATTGTAACACAACAGTTCCTTGATAGTTTTATCATCCTTTCGGGATCTGGAATCACTTTTGGTATTGTATTTGCAATGTTATTTGCTGCAAAATCAGAGCAGTATAAGAGCTTAGGAAAAATGTCTGTAGTACCTGCAATATTTAATATTAATGAACCAGTTGTTTTTGGGTTCCCTATAGTATTAAACCCACTTATGTTTATTCCTTTTATTGCAGTACCAGTAATTGCAGCATTGCTTGTATATGGCGCTATTGCTATCGGATTCTTACAACCTTTCTCAGGAGTAATACTACCTTGGAGTACACCACTTCTTATTTCAGGATTAATGGTAGCAGGTTGGAAAGGTGCTTTGATGCAAATTATTATCTTAGCGATGTCTGTATTAATATATTTACCATTCTTCAAAAAACAAGATCAAATTACGTATAAACAAGAACAAGAAGCAAAAACAAAAGCATAAAAAAAAGCCTCGCGCGAAGTGCGAGGCTTTTTTTATCTTATAGAATAAGAAATCTTATTTTTGACCTGAACGATTGCTTTTGTCATTCAGAGCACCAGCATAAATGGTTGGACAGTTGGTTCGTGAGTTGGTTGGACGGGAAAAACGTAAAACCAGCCGCTACCTCTTATCATCCTAAACGCTAGTGAAGGGTCTTAGACCCCAGAAAAATACAAAATTTTGGTAGATTGTGCTGATGGCTAAGGCGCCGTAGATACTGTAATAACATGAATTCCTTTTCTTTCAAATGTTTCACATATTTTATCAGGAATATTAGCATCTGTGTATAGAGCATCTATATCACCAATAGAAAAAAGATTTACTAATCCATGACGATCAAATTTAGTAGAATCACTGAGGATAATAACTTTTCTTGCTGATGCTGCCATAGATTTTACAGCTTCTGCACGCATTAAATCTGAAGCCATAAAGCCAATAGTTGGTGAAAATCCATCTATACCAATGAAAAGCTTATCCACATAGAATTGTTCTGCGCAGATTTTTGTAATAGGTCCTACATTTACTTGAGACTCTTTTTGATACTCGCCTCCTAGTAAAATTACCTTGCAATTTGAATATTGTCTAATATAAGAAGCAATAAAAGCAGAGTTAGACATGATTGTAATATCTTTTTTGCTTTTAGCAACTTCCTCTGCAAAAATAGCACAACTAGAACCAGATTCAATCATAATGGTTTCCCCATTTGAAACAGTCTCTGCTGCAGATTTTGCAATCTTTAATTTGATATTATAATTGACAGCAAGTCTATTGTTAATATCATCGCTTTCATTTAAAACTGCATATCCGTGTTCCCGATTAATTAGGCCCTTTTCCGATAAGATATCTAAGTCCTTGCGGATGGTCACTTGAGAAACATCTAATAGTTCAGATAGTTTCGATACTTCTATCTTTCTATTTTCATTGACAATACTTAATATTTTTGAAAGTCTATCAGTCATTTTTTCCTCCTGTATTAAGGATATGTAACTATTATAATATATTTACAAACCAGATTATAGTATAGAATCCTTTTATTTCGCGGACAATTTTAGGATACCTATAGATTATATCACAGGTAGGTTTCAAATGAAAAAGAATATGCATCAAATGAATAAATATTTATTTACATATGGACCTAAATAAGCTATGATATTCATATAAAGGATAATGAGGTGAGCTAATGGAAGAAAAAAGAGCGATAATATTTAATATCCAAAAGTTTAGTATACATGATGGTCCAGGGATAAGGACTGTAGTGTTTTTTAAAGGATGTCCCCTTAGATGCCTTTGGTGTGCCAATCCAGAATCACAAATTGGAAAAATTCAAATCAGCTGGGACGATACAAAATGTGTAGAGTGCAATAAATGTGTTGAGTCTTGTCCAGAAGGATCCATAATAAATGTTAATGGGCGAAAGCAAATAGATACGAATAAATGTGAGAATTGGGAAACCATTATAAAAGAATGCCCAACGAAAGGTTTTACTGTAGAAGGTGAGTATAAAAGCGTAGATGAGATTATGCAAGAAGTCCTTAAAGATAAAGTATTTTATGAAGAATCTGGAGGAGGCGTTACTCTATCAGGAGGAGAAGTATTGCAACAGGCGGATTTTGCCATTGAGCTTTTAAAGGAATTAAAAAAATATGGTATTCACAGAGCTGCTGAGACTACAGGATATGCAGCACCACAAATATTTGAGCGCTTTATTGAACACATTGATTTGCTTTTATACGATATGAAGCATTATGATCCTGTGAAGCATAAAGAAGCAACAAATGTAGATAATAAAATTACTCAAGCAAATATGCGAACTGCTGTGAAGAAGGGAAAAAAAATTATTGCTCGAATTCCGGTTATTCCAGGCTTTAACGATGATCTAAAGGATGCTAAAGAATTCTGTAAACTACTAAAAGATATTGGAATTAAAGAGGTAAATCTTTTGCCGTTCCATCAAATGGGTGAAAAGAAGTATGAAGCACTAGGTATGGAATACAAGATGAAAGGTATAAAACAATTGCATCCTGAAGATTTAAAGGAATACCAAGAGATATTTTTAAGAGAAGAGTTTGACTGTAAAATATAAATTTGTTTTAGATAAAACAATATACATATTACGAATGAAGGAATAATATTGACATACGTAACTAATTAGTGATATTATGAAAATATAGAATTACTAAAAATATAAATCACTATAAGGAGGATATCTACATGAGTAATTATTTTGGTCATTTAACACCTAGAATGAAACAATATCGTGAAGCCGTATTAGATAAAAAGCCATATATAGATCCAGAACGTGCAGTTCTTGCTACAGAATCCTACAAAGAAAACCAAGGAAAACCTGTTAATTTACAACGTGCACTAATGTTAAAAAATATTTTAGAGAATATGACAATTTATATTGAAGAAGAAACATTTATTGTTGGAAATCAAGCATCTTCAAATAATGACGCTCCAATCTTTCCAGAGTACACCATGGAATTTGTTATAAATGAATTAGATAAATTTGAAAAACGTGACGGAGATGTTTTTTACATAACAGAAGATACAAAAGAAAAATTACGTTTGATTGCTCCTTTTTGGGATGGAAAATCACTTAGAGATTATTCTAAATCTTTATTGCCAGATGAAGTAGCTCCATTCTTGGGATTTTTTGGAATGGAAGGAAAAATGAATTCTGGTGATGCTCACTTAGCTGCTGATTATCCTCAACTATTAAAAGTAGGACTACGTGGATATGAAGAGCGTACTCGAAAACTTAAAAGTAAATTAGATTTAACTGTTCCTGAGAATATTGATAAGTATCATTTTTATCAATCTGTATTAATTGTAATCGATGCTGTGCACACTTATGCAAAGCGTTTCTCAAAACTAGCTCTTGAAATGGCAAAAAATGCTACACCTGAACGAGCAGAAGAATTAAGAGAAATTAGTCGGATTACAGCAAAGGTGCCATATGAGCCAGCAGAGACTCTTGCAGAGGCAATTCAATCTGTATGGTTCATACAAGTTATTTTACAAATTGAATCAAATGGACACTCACTGTCTTACGGACGTTTTGATCAATTTATGAATCCATATTATGAAGCAGATCTAGCAGCTGGTCGTATTACAGAAGAACATGCAGTTGAACTCTTGACAAACTTATGGGTTAAGACACTAACTGTTAATAAAGTCCGTAGTCAATCTCATACATTAAGTAGTGCGGGTAGCCCACTTTATCAAAATGTAACAATTGGTGGTCAAACTAAAGATAAAAAAGATGCTGTCAATAAAATGTCTTATTTGGTTTTACGCAGCATAGCTCAGACAAAATTACCACAACCAAACTTGACAGTACGCTATCATACAGGATTAGATAATAAGTTTATGAGTGAGTGCATTGAAGTAGTTAAACTAGGCTTTGGTATGCCAGCTTTCAATAATGACGAAATAATAATTCCATCTTTTATAGATTATGGAGTATCTGAAGAAGATGCCTATGACTATAGTGCTATTGGATGTGTAGAGACTGCAGTTCCAGGCAAATGGGGCTATCGTTGTACTGGTATGAGCTATATGAACTTCCCTAAAATTTTGCTTATTACCATGAATGATGGAGTTGATCCAGCTAGTGGACTACGTTTCGCAGAAGGAAAAGGCCATTTTACACAAATGAAATCTTATGAAGATTTAATAGCTGCATGGGATAGTATTGTTCGTGAAATTACTCGTATGAGTGTTATTGTAGAAAATGCATGCGATATTGGAATAGAGCGAAAAGCTCCTGATATTTTATGCTCTACTTTAACTCAAGATTGTATTGGACGAGGTAAAACCATTAAAGAGGGTGGAGCGATTTATGACTTTATCTCTGGTTTACAAGTAGGAATCGCAAATATGGCAGACTCACTGGCTGCAATTAAAAAATTAGTTTACGAAGAGGGTAAGGTTACTCAACAAGAACTTTGGGATGCATTAATGGACGATTTCCAAAGCCCTCGTGGAAAAGAAATTCAAGAATTATTAATTGAAGAAGCCCCTAAATACGGTAATGACGAGGATTATGTAGACCAATTAATTGTAGAAGCATACGAGAGCTATATTGATGAGATTGAAAAATATCCAAATACTCGTCATGGACGTGGACCAATTGGTGGAAGACGTTATGCAGGTACATCTTCTATTTCCGCTAATGTAGGTCAAGGAATGGGTACTTTGGCTACACCAGATGGACGTAATGCGCATGAGCCATTAGCTGAAGGGTGTTCACCAGCTCATAATATGGATAAAACTGGACCTACGGGAGTATTTAAATCTGTTGCAAAATTGCCAACTGAAAAAATCGTTGGTGGGGTCTTATTGAATCAAAAGGTAAATCCTATGGTTCTATCAAAAGAAGAAGACAAACAGAAATTGATTATGTTAATCAGAGCATTCTTCAATCGCTTAAAAGGATATCATGTTCAATATAATGTAGTATCACGTGAGACCCTATTGGATGCACAAAAACATCCAGAGGATCATAGAGATTTAATTGTCCGAGTTGCGGGGTATTCCGCTTTCTTTAATCTCCTTTCTAAGGCAACACAAGACGATATTATTGAAAGAACAGAACATGTAATTTAATAATCTATAAATAACGCCCCTTCTTTAAATAATAAGAGGATACTATGTTTGGTATAACAGCATAGTATCCTCTTTATAAAATGAAAAATCTTTATGTAATTCATAGAAAAAATGATAAGGCAAAGAATGGTCTGAATTCCTTTGATGTATTGTAGTATAATATAAATATACGAAATTTTTTATTAAGAGGGATCCCTATGAGATTAAATACAAGCCAAGGACTTGCTCAACAACAAAAACAAATATTGACCACGCAAATGCGACATTCCTTGCAAATTTTAGAAATGCCAATTGTGGATTTAAAGATGGATATTTCAAAAAAAGTAGAAGAAAATCCTCTTCTAGAAGCTCATTATGAAGCAGATCATCCGAGACAGGATGAATTAGAAAAGCTTATTCGGGATGGGAAAAGGACTGAGAAAGAGTATTCTTTTTCGGATACGATTCATTATAATCCTGATAAAGATGTAGACCCTCTCAATTTTGTCACAATAGATAAAACATTAAAAGATTTTTTGAAAGAGCAGCTCGTAGATGTAAAAGAATCTCATGAGATAAAGAGTATTTGCATTTATATCATCGAAAATCTTGATAAACGAGGATATTTAAGTGATAGCGTAGAGAATATAGCAAAGGATTTACACTGTAGCCTTCAGGATGTAGAATACGCATTACAATGTATACAACAGTTTGAGCCAGATGGT
Organism: Alkalibaculum bacchi; assembly: GCF_003317055.1. Classification (NCBI taxonomy): domain Bacteria; kingdom Bacillati; phylum Bacillota; class Clostridia; order Eubacteriales; family Eubacteriaceae; genus Alkalibaculum; species Alkalibaculum bacchi. The sequence goes on along the minus strand of NZ_QNRX01000001.1, from coordinate 244,908 downwards.
ATAGCTGCCAGGAATTTAATAGAATGCTTAGAAATACAAATCGCTAAAAAAGGTATAGAAGATGAAAAATTAACAGAGATTATTCAATATCATCTTCATCTAATAGCGGAGAATAAACTTAAGAACATTGCAACTTTACTTAACATAAGTATGGAAGAGGTGCAAGAGTATATAAGTATTATTAAAGATTTTGAGCCAAAGCCTTCAAGGGGTTTTTTTACTGGCGATGAAGATATATATATTATTCCTGAAGCCTATATTGAGATTATTGATGGAGAAGTGGTTTTAATACTCAATGATAAACTACTGCCTACATTAGCTATTAATCAATACTATGCTACTATAGCAAAAGAAAAAGCAGATAAAGAAGCAAATCGATATGTAAAAGAAAAATTAAATGATGCTAAGGTTTTTATTAAAGCTGTTGATTTAAGAAAGGACACCATCTCCCAGGTTTTGCAGTATATAGTAGAGAAACAAGGAGAATATTTTTGTAATGGTTTGCAGTATTTAAAACCTATGTCCATAGGAGAGGTTGCAGAACAGCTTCATTTAAGCGAATCTACTATTAGTCGAGCAATTAAAGAAAAGTACATACTAACTCCACATGGAATGGTTAAAATAAGGGATTTGTTTACTAGTGGTATAAAATCTACTGGAAATAAAGACGACTTGATTTCGACTAATTCGATCATGTTTCAAATAAAAGAGTTCATTGATGCAGAAGACAAGTACTGTCCCTTATCTGACGAAGCTATTGCTAAAGCTTTAAAAGAAAATGGCGTAAAAATTGCAAGGAGAACAGTAGCTAAATATCGAGAAGAATTAGAGATTCCTTCTTCTAGTAAAAGAAAACAATACAAATAGTATATTCTATGAAATTGTTGGATTTACCAATGAAGAAAGGAATCTTTCTTTAAAAACCTTATTTATTACAAATAAAACTAATTTGAGTTATAAAAGATGAAGAAAAGCATAATTTCTATAAAAAAACATTGTATCCATTTTGAGAATAGTATAATATATTTAACTATGGAGGTGAACACAAAAATTAAATACAATAGCGCCAGGACTCATGTATTGAGTTGACGAGGATGGGGAGTATCGAAATACTCGGCGGATGCCCCAAACAGTTTAAATTCTCCTAAGCTGTCTAAAGGTTTAAAACCCACAGGTGACTGTGAAACAAAGACCTTTCTAAAAATATGGTCATTTTTGATGACCTTTCTTTGCTATGCTCTATAGCAGTTTCTTTTTTAGTACAAATAAAAATATGTAGTCTAAAGACTAGCAGATGGTAAGGATCTTTTTTGCTATAAGCTTACAAAAGAGTCCTTGTTTTGAAAGGAGAATGAATTATGTGTGGTATCGTAGGATATATTGGAAATAAAAAGGCAACAGAAGTACTGATTAACGGATTAAGTAGATTAGAATATAGAGGTTATGACTCAGCCGGTGTTGCTGTTAGCCAGGGCGGAAAAATACATACAAAAAAGCGTAAAGGTAGATTAAAAGTATTAGAAGATCTTATGGAAAAAGAGCCCTTAGAAGGGACCGTTGGGATTGGGCACACTAGATGGGCTACTCATGGGGAGCCATCAGATGTAAATTCTCATCCCCATGCCAATGCAGATCACTCTATAGTAATCGTTCATAACGGAATCATTGAAAACTATATGGAGCTAAAGGAAAAACTCATAATAAAGGGGTATCGGTTTTTATCCGATACAGATACAGAGGTGATTGCTCATTTATTAGATAGTTTATATCAAGGGGATATGGTAAAAGCTGTTAGAGAAGCAACTACTTATTTAAAGGGCTCCTATGCCTTAGGAGTTTTGTGTCACAGTGAGCCAGACAAGATCATAGCAGTGAGAAAAGACAGTCCTTTGGTTATTGGTGTTGGAGACAATGAAAACTTCATAGCATCTGATATTCCAGCAATTTTAAATTATACGAGAAATGTGTATTTATTAGATGACAAGGAAATTGCGATCTTGACAAAAGAGAGAGTGATTGTATTAGATCAACATGGAGAAGAAGCAGGAAAACAAATCTTTAAAGTAGACTGGGATGCTGCAGATGCAGAAAAAGGTGGCTACGAGCACTTTATGCTAAAGGAAATTCACGAACAACCAAAAGCATTAAGAGATACTTTGACTTCTAGACTTTATGATGATAAAAAAGAAATTGTATTAGATAAGATCAAATTAGGAAAAGAAGAATTAGATAAAATAAATCGAATCTATATTGTAGCATGTGGCACTGCATACCACGCTGGATTAATTGGAAAATATTCTATTGAAAAATACGCTAGAATTCCTGTTGAAGCAGATATTGCTTCAGAATTTAGATATAGAAACCCGATTATCGACGAGAAAACCTTGTTAATTCTCATTAGTCAATCAGGAGAAACTGCGGATACTTTAGCAGCCATGAGATTAGCAAAGCAAAAGGGGGCTCGAGTGATGGCAGTTACCAATGTAGTAGGAAGCTCTGTTTCTAGGGAAGCAGACGATGTACTCTACACATGGGCAGGACCAGAAATTGCCGTAGCTTCTACAAAAGCCTATACCACTCAATTAGCGTGTATGTATATGATTGCCTTACATTTAGGAATGTTAAAGGGAACTGTTAATGAAGAGGAACTGACTAAAATCCAGGAGTCTTTAAAGGCTAGCCCTGAAATGGTTGAGAAAGTCATTAAAAAAGAAAGTGCCATTAAAGAATTTGCGTACGACAAATTTAATGTAAGGGATGTGTTCTTCTTAGGAAGAGGTTCAGACTACTACGCTAGTTTAGAGGGCTCTTTAAAGATGAAAGAAATCTCCTATATTCATTCAGAAGCTTATCCAGCAGGAGAGCTAAAACATGGCCCTATTGCATTAATAGAAGAAGGAACGGTGGTTATAGCCCTTTGTACTCAAACAGAATTGCTTGAGAAGATGATGAGCAATATTAAAGAAGTAAAAGCTAGAGGAGCTTATGTTGTAGCCTTAGCCAAAGAAAGCGATAAAGCAATAGAAAAGGAAGCAGATAAAGTCTTCTACATTCCTGATACACAAGACGATATTGCGCCTATTCCTACAGTAGTAATATTACAAATACTAGCTTATTATTTGTCTGTAGCGAGAGGATGCGATGTAGATAAGCCAAGAAACCTTGCTAAGTCTGTTACAGTAGAATAGATAAAAATAATAATTATTGTCTTATGTAAATTAAAAATAAAGTCGTTCCGAGAAAAATAAAGTTGTACAGAAAGTAATAAAGTCGGTAAGAAAAAAAGGGAGAAACTGTTCAAAGTGCAGCTTCTCCCTTTTTTCGTTCCTCATGATAGCTCAATTAAAGCATTGTGTATTGATTTCTTTCTCAAGGTTGATAACTTAAAAGGCGAATATTTAATTTATCTTATAAAAAGTTCATATTCTTATTTATTATTTGTTATACTGATAATGATAAAAAATACTTCTTTTATTAAAGAACTTGATATATAATAATATCGATAATAAATACAAACAATAGGTGATGGAGTTCACCTTTAATCGCCAATGGCTAATGACTCCTGCTGGTGTTTTTTACTGGCAGGAGTTTTTATATGTAATAGGAAAGTCGTACTTTTGACATTAGCTCTTGCCTAGTCATCCTGAGCGCAAGCGAAGGATCTTGACCTAAAAAGAATACCCTAATGCTAGTGACTAAAGACTAGCGACTAATGCGCCATAGGCGCTTTCTTGTATGTATTTAATTAGGAGGAATAAAAATGGTTTATTTTTTAGTAGGCGTTGCAGGAACTTTTGGAGCTATTTTAAGGTATTTGATAGGCGTTTCATTACTCACGAATAGTTTGTTCCCCTATGCAACATTAAGCATTAATCTAATCGGAAGTTTTTTATTGACTTGGCTAACAACAAGATTATTGAAGAAGACTTCTTGGCCGTCTCATATAACGACAGCAATCGGAACGGGATTTGTTGGTTCATTTACCACTTTTTCAACTTTAAGTGTAGAAACCGTTAAACTGTTTCAAAATGGAGCAATATTATTGGGTCTTCTTTATGTTTTTGTAAGTATTGTGGGAGGATTATTAATGAGTAGATTAGGATTTAATATAGTTGGTGAGGAGGTACAAAAATCGTGACGATGATACATATATTCCTGGTCGGAATTGGTGGTTTTTTAGGAGCAATTGCTCGATATTCCGTTACTAAACATCTAAATAGTAAATCACCATTAATAATCCCAATAGGGACTCTAACAGTCAATTTATTAGGAGCGTTTCTCTTGGGAATAATAACTGGAGCAAGTGTTAATAGAGTGATCGTTCTTTTGTTTGGGACAGGGTTTATGGGAGCTTTTACTACATTTTCTACTCTGAAACTAGAAATGATACAATTGTATCGTAATAAACAAAAAAAGGAATTTACTCTTTATACAATAATTACATATGGGTTTGGGATAATTCTTGCTTACTTTGGTTATTTGATTGGTAGTATCCTTTTTTAATAATATTTCTATAAATTTAAGACCTGCCTTCTATGTTCCTGTCCATTATAAAGGTAAAATAGCAAAACTAAGTGGAAAACGCTTTACAAGTACTTCTTTTACTTGTAAGGCGTTTTTAATAGACAAATTAGTTAATACTATAATTATAATAGAAATAAAATCTCATATATGATAATTTAATATAAAACATATTGGAATAGGAGGTAATTTATGAAGGGCATGAAAATCGTTGTGACTGGAGATGTGTGTATAAATACACTTCAATGGATTGGACCACCACCAAATCATCAAGGTCTTGATTGGCAAAAACATTACAATGTAAAGAACGTTTCAAAAGGTGGGGAAGCACTGCTTTTATCGGATTTAATCAGATTGTCCACTGGTTTAGAGGTATTGAGTCCAAAGCTTGAGAATGGGGACTTAGACTTTATTCAATCTACTGTAGAATTAGAACTATTTTCAAAGTATGTAAATAATAGCTCTGAAAAAGTATATAGGGTCAACCGATTTTCGGGTTTTACTGGTCCCTCATGTGGACTAACAAGATTACTGCCTGTACTAGAGGATGATCCATTTGCAAAATTAGTGATTATTGATGATGAAGGCAATGGTTTTAGTAACAATAAAAAATATTGGCCTAAGTCTTTAGAGCAGGAAAATCATTTTCCCATTGTCTTTTATAAGATGAATAAACCTGCTGGAACCAGTGAAATGTGGTATCACCTTGAAAGGAAGCACTGGGAAAACACAGTTGTCATCATCAACTCAGAGGATATTCGGTCTCAGGGCGTGAATATTAGCAAGAGTTTGTCTTGGGAGAGGACCGCAGAGGATTTTGTATGGCAACTGAACAATAATCCAAGCCTTATTTTCCTTACAAAATGTAGACATTTAGTCGTACCTTTTGGTTTAGAAGGTTGTATTTATTATCAAAATAATGGGTCTTCTCAGTCTCAACTCTATTTTTTGCCTTATGAAATTGAAGACAATTTAGGGAAAAGTTTGCAGGGTAAGATGTATGGCTTAACTTCATGTTTTGTGGCTGCTCTTGCCCGTTCTGTAGCAGCAGAACCAATAATCTTAAATAAATTAGACCAATATATAGGTGAGGGGATTAAAGAAGGGATAGTAGCTGCTCGTAATTATTTTATTGAAGGTTTTGGAAACCGTTTGGACGAACTTCATTTTCCTATTTCCTCTATATTCCATGAAAACAATAAAAAATTTATCATCAAAGAACATGTACAAGAAGTAAAAATTCCAAATTTGACACAAAAGCGTTCACAGGATTTGTGGTATATTCTCAACGATAAAAGCTCTACGAGTTTAGCTGAAATCGCATACGATATCGTAAAAAATGGAGAAGATCAAGCTCTTAGATATATTCCTTTTGCCAGATTTGGAAGTTTAAAGGTAATTGACCGAATAGAGATAGAAAGCTATCGGAGCATTAAAAATCTTATGAGAGAATATATCGATAATAAAAATACTGTTAGACCTTTATCAATTGCTGTTTTTGGTACTCCCGGATCAGGTAAATCCTATGGTATAACAGAAGTTGCAGCAAGTATTGCCCCTGATAAAATCATCAAGCTCACTTTTAATTTGTCTCAATTTACTTCTACGGATGATCTTATAAGAGCCTTCCATAGAGCTAGAGACTACTCTTTACTTGGGAAATTGCCTTTGATGATTTTTGATGAATTTGATTCAGAGTTTAAAGGGAAATTAGGCTGGTTAAAGTACTTGCTAGCGCCTATGCAAGATGGTTTATTTAGAGAAGGAGACTCAGAACATCCTATCGGAAAGGCTATATTTGTCTTTGCAGGAGGGACAAGTTCTACATTTAATGAATTTTGTGGTGAGACCATCGATAATCCAGATGAACAAGTCCGATTTACAAAGAGCTTTAGAAATTCAAAAGGTCTTGACTTTATCAGTCGCCTTCGCGGATATGTAAATATTTTAGGACCTAATCCTGTATCAGAACAAGATGAACTTTACGTTATTAGAAGGGCCATGGTTCTCAGATCTTTAATTAAGATAAAAACGTCTCATCTTATTGATAAAAAAGGAGTAGCTCAAATAGACAATGGTGTACTAAGAGCGATGTTAAAAGTTCCAAGATTTAAACACGAAACTCGCTCTATGGAAGCCATATTAGATATGAGTATGCTCAACGAGGCAAAAAAATGGGAACAATCCTATTTGCCTTCAAAAGAACAGTTGAAACTTCATGTAGATGAAGAACAGTTTATGAGGTGTTTGATGCACGATGCGTTTTTTAGTGAAAAAACAGAAACCCTTGCCTGTTTTCTATTTAATAAATACAATGAAATCAGTGAAAATGTGATGTCGTGGCAGGCAATCAGTGAAGCTCATAGAAACTTTTATTTCGATTTAGCTAGGAATTTACCTGATTCCATGTTTTCTATTAATTACGATATTGCATCTGTAAATGAGCGCCCTGTTCCAATTATATTTGATAAAGTGGAAGTAGAGACCTTAGCAAAATACGAACACGGAAGATGGCTCCTCCATAAGAAGAATAGAGGTTGGGAGTATGGTGAGATTTTAGATGAAAATAAAAAGACAAGCCCCTTCATTACATCTTATAATCTACTGCCCGTAAATAAAAGAAAGCAAATTATTCAATTTGTAAGCAGTTGGTCTGAAGCCTTAGCTTTTGTAAACTTTAAATTAGAGTCACGGAGAAAATAAAGAATAGATATAAATATACCCCCTATTGCTATAATAGGGGGTATATTTATGTGGGATGAAATCTTTGGAAAATACCAATAACTTATTGATGGATATGTGTTAAATAAGAGAGAAGAGGAATGCGTAATCAAACATCAAATTCATGAACGATAAAGAATAATGATGATGAATTTGGTGATGATAACAGTATGTTAATGTCATGAAAATGCAAATTGTATAAACTTATATATGGAAAAAAACCGGGAGAGTGCTGAAATAAGTACGTGAATTGATTTTTTTGTGTATTTATTAAACATGATGACGTAAAAAAGAACATCACCACACTCCTTAAAATGGTGATTTATTTTGGAGCCTAAATAAGCTTTTCTTAATGTTGATTGAGCACTATAATGATATCAGGAGGTGGAATTGTGTATCTAAATTTAGATGAGAGAAGTATGGAAATATTAAAAGTAATTGCATCTCAAGAAGATATCATTTCTAAAGACCTACAAGAAGAATTTCACCTAAGTAGAAATCAGCTTGATTACAGTATTCGAAAAATCAACGAATATCTGCAATTAGAAAATTATGATAAAATTACCCGCTCCAATAAAGGCTATTTTAAAGTTGATGAAAAGATAAAGCAGTTTTTTTATGAAAAGGACAATACAGAAAGCAAAGTAAAGTACATACCAGTAGAAAATGAAAGAGTGCAATTAATTGTTCTTATGCTCTTATCAAAAGATTATGATTTGTCCTTGTTTCACTTTTCGGATGCACTAGAGATTAGTAAGAATACTGTGTTAAGAGATTTCAGTAAAGTTAGAGAATTCTTAGCAGAATATAGTATTGAGTTAAATTATTCTAGGACAGAAGGTTATTTCCTAGGCGGTAAGGAATGGGATATTAGAAAACTGATAAGACCTGTAGTAGCTAAAATCTACGATTTCTATAATGGCCAAGAAGCCCTGAAAAAATATGGAAATATGGATCAAGCTCAAATAGAAGACTTACAGAATAGAATAGGGACTATTGAAAAAAAGCTAAACATTAAGTATAACGATAAACGCATTTGGACAGTGCCATATGAATTTGCTATTATAACAAAACGAATCCAAAATGAAAAATATATCGACAATGATTTTGGTATTAAGTTTAATGAGTTGTCTGATACGAAAGAGTACAGCGTAATCAATTCTTTGTTTGAAAGCAAGAAGGGCATTGAAATTCCTAGTAAAGAAAAGCTATATATTACACTGCTACTCCTGTCCTTAAATTTAGCGGAAGCAAATGCTGAATTAGATATTAGTGCATTAAAGCAAAGTATACTAGAATTTCTTGATTTGTTTGAAAAGAGGTCTGCAATTGTTCTTTACCATAAACAAGAGCTACAAGAGAAGTTGTACTTACATCTTCGCTCAGCAGTATATCGGATTAAGTACAATATGACTATGGAATATCCTTATATAGATGCTTTAGGTAAAGAATATAAATCTTTATATCATTTAGTAGAATACTCTTTACAGCCTCTTGAAGATTTTGTAGGAAAAAAGTTTCCTGATCAGGAAATCATGTTTATCTCCATTTTCATCGGAGGGTATTTATACAATAAAGATAAAGCTATAAAAAACATCAACGCACTAGTGGTTTGTCCTAATGGGGTCATCTTCTCTAGTGTATTAAAAAATCAATTATCAGGGATTTTTCCCTATATTAATTTTTTAAAGTCTATATCTTTAAGTGAGTTTAACGAAATAAAGAATGATATGCAAGCAGATATTGTCTTTTCATCCGTACCTATAGAATTAAATCAAGATGTGGTTGTGATTAAAGAACCTCTCGATGAAACGGAAAAAAAGAGAATTGAAAATGTAGTATTCCAAAGACTTTACAATATAAGTAGCGGCAATGTATTTACAAATAAAATCATTCGAATTATAAAAAAGTACTTTGAACTAAATCCAGATATAGAGTTTAAAATTGTCAATGAAATTGAAGATACTTTCCGTTCTCCAATACAAAGTCCTAAAAATCAAAGAGTTAAAGAAGAGCCAAATCTAGTAGATATCATTAATTTTGACTTAATAAAGATTACTGATGAAGAATTAAACTGGATAGAAGCGTTAGAAAAAGCAAGTATACCATTAGAGAATGGAGGATATATTAATAAAAAATATTTCGAAGCTATGAAAAGCCAATATGAAAATATTGTACCTAATATTGTTTTAGGGTCTAGCATCATTATTCCTCACTCTAAGCCTGAAGATGGATCAAAGAAATTAGGGATGAGTTTTCTTAAAATCAATAAGGGAATTCCTTATAAAGATAACAAAAAATTATTTTATATAGTAGTTATATCTACTACAAATCAACGAAATCACATTAATGCAATGCTACAATTGTACAATATTTCTATGAATCCAAATGCATTAAGAGAGTTGCAAAAGGCAAAAACTGCTGATGGTATATACAAAGTTTTAGAAAAATATCAAGAAGTAAAAGTATAATAGATTATTTATGATCCGTCATTAATTTGCATTAATATGAAGTAGCCACAAAGTTTTGTGTTTTGAAATGCGGGTATGAATATAAAAGATAATATTAATAGATATAACGCGCAAGCTTTATATAGGGTTGTAACTTAATCAAGGTTTATGTAGAGAGGAGGAAAGTTTAGTGGGATTACAAGATTTTCTTAATAATGACTTAGTATTTATTCATACTTCTGCTCGCACAAGTGAGGAAGTTTTTAAACAAGTAGCTGACAAGGCTATGTCAATGGATATGATTACAGATGCTTTTCTTGAAAAGGTTACAGAAAGAGAAAAGAACTTCCCAACAGGTATTGAAACTGAAAGGTTTGGTGTTGCCATACCACATACCAATCCAGAGTATGTAACAAAACAGTTTATTGCCGTTGTAACCAGTGAAGAAGGGGTTCCATTCAGTCGAATGGATGATGCAAATGCTCAGATTAAAGCAAAGGTTATTTTTGTATTAGGTTTAAATGAGCCACATACCCAATTAGAGTCATTACAAGCAATCATGGCTGTATTACAAAATGACGATAAGATCCAACAGATTCTTGATTCAACAGATGTAGAACAGGTTATAAAAAGCATTTTAGCTTAAAAATATAAATTGAGGTGAATAATTATGAAAAAAAGAATTTTAGTAGCATGTGGAGCAGGTATTGCAACATCAACAGTAGTAAATGATAAGATTACCAACTTATTAAAAGCAAATGGTATTGATGCAGATATTAGACAAATCAAAATCCAAGAAGCAAAAGGTTTAGAAAAAGAAGCAGATTTATTGATTTCTACAACAATTTTGCCAACTACTTTTGAAATCCCAACAATTATTGCAACTGCATATATTTCAGGAATTGGTATGGAAAAATTAGATCAAAAAATCTTGGATGCGCTTAAATAAGCCGCATCCCCAGAAATTATCTATAATATAAATAAAGAAAGGGAGTAAAAATATGGATTCATTATTAGATGTAGTAAATTATATCCTTGGTCTTGGACCTACAGTTATATTACCATTAACACTGACAATCCTTGGTTTGATTTTTGGTACAGGCTTTGGAAAAGCTTTTAAATCAGGTATTACCGTTGGTATTGGTATGGTTGGTGTAAACTTAGTTATTGGCGTATTAACAAACAATCTTGGTGCAGCAGCACAAGCTATGGTTGAGCGTTTTGGTTTAACATTAAACGTTATCGACGCAGGTTGGCCAGCAGCAGCAGCAGCTTCCTGGGCATCTCCAATTGCAGCAATTATTATTCCAGTTGGTATAGCAGTTAATCTTATTATGATTGCTACAAAACTTACAAAAACATTAGACGTTGATATTTGGAACTATTGGCATTTTATCGCTGCTGGTGCAACAGCATATGTTGTAACTGGTGGAAATATTTGGTTTAGTATTTTAGCAGCAGTGATCTATGAAGTACTTGTCTTGATTTTTGCAGACAAATTCCAACATTATTGTGAAGATTTCTTTGGATTAGAAGGTGTATCCTTACCAACAGGATCTACAATCGCTTTTGCTATCATTGGTGTACCAATTGGTAAATTAGTAGGCATGATTCCTGGATTAAACAAACTAAATGCTGACCCAGATACAATTCAAAAAAGATTTGGTATCTTTGGAGAACCAATGATGATGGGCTTAATACTTGGTTTTGTCATCGGTATGCTAGCAGGCTATGACATTGGTAAAGCGGTACAAGTTGCAGTTGCTATGGCAGCAGTAATGCTACTTATGCCTAGAATGGTTAAAATCCTAATGGAAGGTCTGATTCCGATTTCAGAATCTGCAAGAAGTTTCTTACAAAAGAAATTCCCAGGCAGAGACCTATACATTGGTCTAGATGCAGCTTTATCTACAGGACACCCAGCAGTAATTTCAACTGCATTAATGATGTCTCCTGTTGCTTTGCTTATTGCAGTATTGCTTCCAGGAAATGCAGTACTACCATTTGGTGACTTAGCAACATTAACATTCTACTCTGCATTTATCGTAGCTTCACGAAAAGGTAATATTATACAATCTGTTATTACAATGGCAATTGTCCTTGTTTTCAGTTTATGGATGGCGACAAACTTTGCACTAGTTCATACTGAAATGATGGCAGCAGCACAAGATGTTGGTAGTACAATATACTCATCAATAGACTTGGGTGGAAACTTCTTAAACTGGATCATCTTAAAGTTCTCACAATTGATGGCACCATTTGTAGGATAATAAATGATTCAAAACATGGTTCAAGTGTAATGCTTGGACCATGTTACTGTATAAGACTAGGTCAATTTAATGAAATAATAAAGGGGTTTTCTAAGATTCAAGGAGTTATACTATCGAAAAGGAGTGATCATTGTGAAAGCGCAAATTTTATATGATACAAATGTAAACAAGCTTGAGGAAGTGGAAGAATCAAAATGCGGTCCTGATGATGTAAGGGTAAAAGTTATGGCTGCAGGTATTTGTGGTTCGGATTCTCACAAGATGCAGACAAAATGGAAGTATCAATTGCCAGCAGTTATGGGGCATGAATTTACTGGTGAAGTTGTTGAAATAGGTGAAAATGTAACAAATATTCAACTTGGGGAAAGAGTAGTAGGGATCCCTTTTTTGCCATGTAATAAATGCGAATACTGTGAACAAGGACTCTATTCTTTATGCGATGACTACGAGATGATTGGAACCCACTATCATGGAGCATTTGCTGAAAATACGGTACTTCCTGCAAGAAATGTATTATCTATTGGAGATTTAGATTATGATCAAGCGGCATTAATAGAACCTTTATCTGTCGCACTTCATGGCGTAATAGGTATAAAACCTCAAATTGGTGATACTGTTATCGTCTTTGGTTGTGGCGCAATAGGAATGCTTGCCATTCAAGTGCTACTTAACACAGGTGTAAAGGCTATTATAGCAGTAGATATTGACGATGAAAAACTACAACAAGCAAAAGATTATGGATGCAAATACACCATTAACTCTATGAAGGAAGACTTAATAGAAAAAGTGAATGAGTATACCAATAATCGAGGTGTAGAAATTGCATTAGAATGTGCTGGTTCTACCATTACAGAAGAACAATGTTTCCGGGTAACAGCAAAAAAAGGAAAAATTGGCTTCTTAGGGATAGCTTACAAAGATATTACAGTTCCTCAAGAATCTTGGGAGAGAATCTTCAGAAGAGAGTTGACTTTAACTGGATTCTGGAATTCTTATAGTGCACCATTCCCTGGTAGAGAGTGGTCTTCTGCTATCGATATGATTCGAGATGGAAAAGTAGATGTAAAATCAATGATTTCTCATCGTTACAAATTATCTCAACTTCAAGATGCATACGATATGATCGCTAGTAGAAAAGAAAAATACAATAAAGTTATTATTAAGCCACAGGAGGTATAAGGATGAAGGCAGTTGTTAAAACAGCACCAGGCTATGACCAAATGGAATTTTTAGATATTGAAGAACCAAAAGTATATGGAGATCGAATTAAGATTAAAGTTGCTTATACAGGGGTATGCGGTTCAGATATTCATACTTTTAAAGGTGAATACAAGAATCCAACTACACCAGTTGTCTTAGGACACGAGTTTTCTGGCCAAGTGGTAGAAGTAGGCCCAGATGTAACAAAATTTAAAGTAGGTGACAGAGTAACAAGCCAAACTACCTTTGAGACTTGTGGCGTTTGCAGATATTGTTTAGAAAAAGACTACAATTTATGTAGTACAAGAAAAGGTATTGGGACACAACAAAACGGAAGTTTTACAGAATATGTGCTTTCAAGAGAAGAAAGCTGCCATTTATTGCCGAATTCTGTTTCTTATCAAGCGGCAGCATTATCAGAACCACTGGCATGTACAGTACATGCAGCGTTAGAAAAAACTATTGTTCAACCAAATGACACAGTATTAATCATCGGACCTGGTGTAATTGGACTACTTTTAATGCAAGTTGCTAAGGCACAAGGGGCAAAAGTCATCCAAACAGGTATTACAAAAGATGCAAAGAGATTAGCATTAGCAAAAGAAATTGGTGCTGATGTAGTAGTAGATACACTTACTGAGGATTTAGAAAAGATCGTCATGGATATGACAGATGGATATGGAGTAGACAAAGCCTTTGATTGCTCTGGTTCAAAAGTTGCAGTAAATCAAGCATTGCCATTAGTAGCAAAAAAAGGAACTTTTGTACAAGTAGGATTATTTGCACAAAAATACAATGAGATTGACAATGAATCTATTATCCAAAGAGAGATAGAGTACATTGGATGTCGTTCTCAAAAACCAAGTTCTTGGCCTATTGCTATAAATCTATTAGCTAATGGTAAAGTTGCTTCAGACAGATTAATCACCAAAGTTTATGATTTAAAAGACTGGAGAGAAGCTTTCGAAACGACAATGGCTGGTACAGAAATCAAAGTTATGATAAAATCAAACGATATGGAATAAAACAATAAGCTTCCCCTCTGAATAAATGAAAATTGTATATTGGCCTTTTCAGAGGGGAAGCTTTTTTATTTAGAACTTATATACTATATCAAAAAATATGTTATAATAAGTAAGAAATCTTTCAACCAATGAGAAAAAAACTATAAAGTAAGAAAAGGTGAAAAAATGAAATTAGTTATTGGCAGCGACCACGGTGGTATTCGATTAAAAGCAGCAATCGTAAGACATTTAGAAGAGTTAGGTCATGAAGTAAAAGATATTGGACCTTTTGAAAATAAAAGTGTAGACTATCCTTCTTACGCATTTGAAGTATGTCGTAATGTAACAGAAGGGCATGCAGACCTTGGCATCTTATGCTGTGGTACCGGTATAGGGATGTCTATGGCAGCTAACAAAGTACATGGTATTCGAGCAGCAGTAGTTTCTGATTGTTTCTCAGCAGAGATGACAAGGCAACATAATAACTGTAATGTACTTTGTTTAGGGGAAAGAGTTGTGGGAGAAGGGCTAGCTCTTAAGATTGTAGACTCCTGGATGAATGCTGAGTTTGAAGGAGATAGGCATCAAAGAAGAGTTGACCTTATAACAGAATATGAAAGCAACAAAAGATAATACGAGGAGGGAAATAAATTGTATCTTGATACAGCGAATATTGACCAGATAAAAAAATACATTGACTATGATTGGGTCAAAGGGGTAACGACAAATCCTACATTGATTGCAAGAGAAGGCAAAAGTCGAGAAGAAGTACTTCAAAGCATACTTGAAGTACTAGGAGAGCGTGAACTCTTTATACAAGCAGCAGGAGATACAAAAGAGGAAATTTGCGCAGATGCAAAAAAAATCTTAAAACAAGGCGATAAGAGAATTAAATTAAAAATTGCTGCTAATGAAGCAGGCTTTCAAGCCATGAAAGAAATCAAAGAAGTACATCCTGAAATAGGCATCATTGCAACTGCGATATTTTCTATTGAACAATGCTATATTGCAGCTTTAGCTGGATGCGAATGGGTTGCTCCATATATAGATCGAATGTCTAATCAAGGATTAGATTCAGAAGAAATTGTAAGCAATACAGCACAGCTTTATGCAAACTTAGGCTTAAACACAAAGATCTTAGGCGCTAGCTTTAAGAACACTTCTCAAATTATACACACTATGCTTGCAGGAGCAGATAGCGTAACGATTGCTACAAATTTACTAGATACAATTATGAATAATAAATTAGCTGCTGATAGTATAGCTGTTTTCAATGGGGATGCAAAGAAATTTGGATAATTCCTAAGCAACACCTCTCCCCTTTTTTATTACATAGTAGCGGGAGCTGGATTATTCATCATATAATCATTGAAACAGTAATTAAATACGTAGCACTTACAACTTAAAATAAAATAAAAATCACCTCAAGGGTGATTTTTATTTTATTATTCCATTATAAAAAATGCAATCAATAGGATCGATTAGAGGCTTAGAGATTTGCTCTTGTTTTAGAGCTAAGCCTATTTCTGTACAACCAGCGATGATAAGGTCTGCGCCACTATCTATGAGATTTTCAGCAGTTTTTTGTAGGAGCTGACTTGGCTCTTTACCAGTATTACCGCTTTTAATGCCATTTTTTCCATATATGGCTTCCATGACTTGCTTTTCTTGAGCTTCATCATCTGGTGTTAAGACTTCTATGTTTAAAAGATACTTATTAAAGAGACCACTTTTAATGGTTCCTGAAGTGGCCAAAACGCCTATTTTTGATACATTAGGGTTATTATTTACAATATACTTGTAAAGCTCTTCTATAGCATTAATAACAGGTACAGATAGATGACTTTGTATTTCTTCTATAAAATAATGTGAAGTAATACATGGTAGGAGCAGTAAATTCGCTCCGATTTTTTCGAGGTTTTTCCCACCTGCTACAATAGCGGAAACAGGGCTTTGCCCTCTGCCTAAAATGGCGGCTGTGCGATCAGGGATTTTGGGATTGCTATCAATGACAACGCGGTGATGATCTTGATCTTTTTCGACCTTTGTGCCCTTGATGATTTTAGTAAATAAGCTCGCTGTTGCTTCAGGTCCCATACCTCCAATAATACCTATAACTTTATCGTCATTCATAAGAGTTCCCCTTGTTTTATATTTCTAGACAATACCTGCTACCCTGCTTTCTAAAGGACGAAAGAGAACATCTTTGTCTAGATAAGGTCTTTCTTTATATAATTGCTCTAATGCAATTTGTGCACCATAATCCATACCTTGAGACCCTGCTAACATGAGTACGTCTCCTTGTTCTGCCTTTTTAAGCCCGCAGGATATGGCTTCTGGCAATTCAGAGTGCAAGTTCACTTTAATATTTGCCTTTTTCATAACCTCTAGAAAAACATCTAGTTCTTCAGGAGTGACCACGTCTTTTTTAGATACATGAGATTGGCTAAGGGTAGCGATAATTTCTGTTAAGCCTAATTTTGAAGCCCAATTTACGATGGTCTCAGCATTTTCTCTATTGGTTGTAACTCCTCTGCTGCCTCGAATGGCATAAATCATATGGAGTCTATTATAATCCATAAAATTTAGGGTCTCTAGAGTCACATTGATATTTCCAGGATTTGCAAAATGATCGTCTACTATTTTAAAATCATCTTCAAAAATAAATTGGAAACGGCGTTCTACACCTACAAAAGAATTCAAACCTCTAACAATAGTAGATATAGGTATTTCACACAATAATCCCACTGCTACTGCTACCATTGAATTATAGACAGAATGGTAGCCTGGTACAGATAGGGCGATATCAAATTCTTGTGGAGCGTAAGAAGTGTTTCCTACAGTAAAAGGTCTTTGGATTTTTACTGTAAATCGTCCTCGACCAGTTGTAAGGTCTAAATTAGAGCAAGCAAGGATTGCCTCTGTATTTTTAATGCCAAATGTAAGAACCTGAGCCTTTGTTTGTTCTACCAAGGATGCAGAATAAGTATCATCTAAATTGAGAATTGCCCACTGATGAGGCTTTGCATCTCGTATCAAACTAGATTTTGTTTCAAAGTACTCCTCGAAAGATCCGTGAAGGTCAATATGCTCCCTGCTAATATTATTTAATGTGACAATATCAAAGTCTACATCGTAAACTCGATCAAAGGCTAAAGCAGATGAGGAGACTTCCATTGTGTTGTAGGTAATATTTTCTTCTACCATTCTGGCAAAATGAGATTGTAAATCTAGAGACTCTGGAGTAGTTAGAATAGAAGGCTCCATGTAATTGCCGTATTTAACCATAACGGTGCCAATAAGACCTGTTTTCAAGCCATGAGCCTCTAATATGGCATTGGTCATAAAAGAAGTACTAGTCTTTCCGTTTGTGGCAGTAATGCCAATCATCTTCATCTTTTTAGAAGGATAATCATAAAATACAGCCCCTAAAGAGGCAAGAGCCTTGCGGCTATTTTCCACTTTAAACTGAGGGACATCTAAGTTCTCTTGATAATCTTCTACAATTAAGGCACAAGCTCCTTTGTCAACAGCTTGAGATGCGTATTTATGCCCATCTGTTTCAAAACCCTTAATACACACAAAAAGGTCACCAGGTTCTACCTTTCCAGAATGATAGGCTATATTATGAATCTCTGTATCCTTTACGTTTTTTGACTCGAGAACGGGAATAGATTCTATTAATTTTAATAATTTTTTCATAATAACTCCTTATTAAGGTGGTCAGGTGGTAAGGTGGTAAGCAAAACCTTTTCTCGCCTAAAGGCGAGTTTTACGCTTTTAGCTTTTAAGATTTTACTTACCACCTTAAAGCTTACCACCTTACCACCTATTTAATTTTCTTAAATATCTTGCACAATAATTGTCCCAAAAATGCAAACGCAGGTATAGGATCTTTCCAGTCCCAGATGGCATAGGCTTTTGGTTTGAAATAAGATTTTAGTACTTGGGACATTTTTAATTGACCAGTCTTTATATATTCTCGTACTGCTAGTATATCTTCATAGGCATACCAAAATACCAGATTTGTATTCTCTTTAATAGCATAAGACTCTACAGGATCTCCTGTCAGTTCGCTATAGGCAAAGAAGGGCATATTAAGTCCAACTTTAAATAGCAAGCTATTGAGATTCGTAGTGCGTACATTGATCTCTATAAGATAAAAATCGCCTGTACTGGCATCTTTCTTAAATTCAATTTCAGCAAAGCCTTTAAAGCCAATGTCTTCTAAAAATTTAGCGCTAATTTCATAAAGGTCTGGAAAATATTTTTGTCCAGTATATACAGAAGCGCCAAAATTAATAGGGAATTGCCTAAACTTTTGACAGGTAGTCCAATGGGTTACCTTAGCGTTTTGATTAAGATAAGCGTCAAAAGTGTGCATATGATCGTCAAAGCCTGGAATAATTCGCTGGACTATGACATGTAAATTGGCATCTGTAGATTTTTTTATTGCAGATTCAAGTTCTTCCATACTATACACTTTAAACAATTTTTGCCTGAAGGTTGATACAAAAGCCGGTGAATCTGTAGGCTTTACAAGGCAAGGGAATTTAATTAGTTCTTCTACTTTTTCTTTAAAATTTTCATCGCCAATTTCCACAGTCTCGGGAACTAATACTCCGTGTTGAAGAGCTAAATCATTTAAAGTATCTTTATTCATGACCTTTGTGTATAATCCCTGTTCTGTTTGAGTAATCAGATAGTACTGTCTTAAGGTACTTAAATACTTATCTACAAATTCAATATAGGGATCTGCACACGGAAATAAAACGGGAGGCTTGTCTTGTTTTTTTGCATAGTCGATGAGAAAGTTTAAGTATCCTTCAGAATCTTTTTTGTAATGAGGTGCAATTAATCGCTCAGAGCAATATTTTGAATGAAACCCATAAGTTCCTTGTTTTGAGTAATCTACCGCAACTACTGGGATATCATAAATACCTAAGCATCGGATAACACTAAGGCCAATATAATAATTTGCTCCAAGAACAACTGCTTTATTCTTCATAGTAAACACCACCATAGTAATTCAATAATACACATATTCTACTATAAATGTAGCTAAAATTCATCTTATAATCAAAAAAAGTAATATTTAAATAATCTTAGACAAAAATCATTAAAAAATAAATATAAATAAATTTTTTGGAATAAGTTCTAATTTGCTAAAGATACTATTAATAAGGTAGGTGTTTTTTATGAAAAAACGAATAATCTCTGCACTAATTATTTTTGCACTTTCCTGTATAATGGTCGGGTGCTTCGGAGAAAAAGAGGCTACAAAATCAAAAAACAGTGAAAAAGATAAGCCTCCTAATGAATTAAAGGAATTACAAAATGAAATAGACGAAGTTGTCAAAAATACTATGAAAAAAGATTGGACAGCAAGTTTAACAAAGACAAAGGACATTCAAACTACATGGAATGAACTATATCCAGATTTACAGGAAAAAGGAATTGCGCAAGAAAGTGTGGATGGGTTTGTAGATGATTTAAACACTTTATCCAATTCTCTAATTGACATGACCTTGAAGTTACCAAAAGAAAAGCAGCAGCAAGGTGGCAATCAAGAGCAAGGCTCACAACAGCAGACGACGCAGCAAGGTGGTGGCCAAGGAGAAGGTGGTCAAGGAGGGGGAGGAACTAATCAAGAGCAAAGCCAGAAAGCTAGCAGTCAGCCGTCAAATCAAAGCGGTGGCGGACAAAGTGAACAACAAGGTGGTGGTGAACAAGGTGGACAAGGAGGCTCTCAACAACAGGATCAAATAAATAAAGACCCACAGAAAGCTCTTGAAAAAGTGGATCCTACAGTTGATTTAAACAAGGAAGAGCTAAGCATCGTAAGAAACTCAATTGAACTGCAAAAACACATGAATAAATTTGTCAGCCTTTTTAATGTACAAGCTCCAGGAGATTTATATCAATTAAAGTACTTGCTACATGATATAAACATATCTTCAAAGGAAATTAACTGGGAAAAGGTGAATTCTTCCATGAAGAGCACTTTAAACTTGTGGGGTTCTATTGAACCGAAGGCCTTAGAAGCGGATAAAAACTTAAATCTACAGTTAAAACAAAGTATTAATGAAGTAGAAGATGTTGTTAGAGAGAAAAATGAAAAGCTTATTGGAATGAAGACAAAAACAAGCTTAGAACTTATTGAAAAACTTATAAAATCATTTGAAGAAAAGTAGAGTTTTGTAACATTGGTTACAGAAATAATATGTTATGAAGACTATACTAAGGGTATAGATAAAGTATAAAAATGTAGGAGGTATTAAAATGAAAATAGAAAAAACAATGACAATCGGTGAAATAATAAGAATGGATTCTAATTTAATCCCAGTATTACAAAGATTTGGAATGGGTTGCGTAGGTTGTCCATCAGCACAATCTGAAACATTAGAAGAAGCAGCTATGGTTCACTCTATCAATATTGACGAATTACTAACAGCATTAAACAAGTAAAGGTTTTTACTCATTTGTTTCATTCATAGGGAACGACACGCCCCCCTGTCGTTTCCTAAATTGAAAATTTACAATTGAGAATTTTTAATTAAAAATATTGAACAATTATTGACTGTAAGTTTTTAATTAGATCATGTGAAAAACATAGATTATTTTAAATAAGAGAGGATAATAAAAATGAGTTTATTTTTAGGAAAAATACATTACTGGTTATACGATAAAATTTTATGGTTTGAAGATTTAGAAATAGAAATTGCCAGATGGGCAAAAGAAGAAAATCTACCTATTGAAAAATGGACAATGGATATAGATCAAAAATACGGTGAGTTAACAGGTGGTAGGCCTTTAGAAGATATTATTGATACGTCAAATATTCATGGCTGGTTACAAGGGAAAATTTTAGTAGTAGAAGGAAGACAAGCATATTTAGTAACTCAAATTCTAAATGAAAATGCTCAGTATAAAGATTCATTAATAAAATTATTTCAAACACAGGGAAAGGCCGATGCATTAAAATATTCTGAAGTGGAATTAAATACTCCAGAAGAGGTCTACAATGCACTAAATGATTTTATCTTAGAAGGTATGCCTTGTGACAGAGTAAATGAAGTAGTTCATTCAGATAATGAAGAAATTCGTTGGAAGAGGACCACTTGTTTACATAGCGAACACTGGAGCTCTGTGGATGGTAATGTGGCTATTTTTTATGAATTAAGAGAAGCTTGGATTCAAGCCTTTGTAAGTGCATTAAAAGGAAGCTTTACGTATGAAAAAGTATCAGATGATACCCAAAGAATCCTACGTTAAGGAGGGAGAAAAATGAAAAGTATCGAATTGATGGTTAATGAGCATAAGTATATTAAAAGAATGTTAGTCGTCCTTAGAAAATATAGCTATAAAGTAGTAAAGGGCGAAGATGTAGATATAAACGACTTTTATTTAATGATTGATTTTGTGAGAAGCTTTGCTGACAAGCATCATCATGGTAAAGAGGAAGAAATTTTATTTAAACAGATGATGGCACATCAAGGCCCTGTTGCAGATAAGCTTATAAGGCACGGTATGCTTGTAGAACACGATTTAGGAAGACTTCATATGATGGATCTTGAAGCAGCCTTAAAGGAACTTGAAAATGGCAATGATGAAGCAAAAATTGATATCATAGCAAATGCAGTAGGATATGCTGCCCTACTTGCTAGACATATAGATAAAGAAGATAATGTAGTATATCCATATGCAGAAAATGGACTTCCAGAAGAAGTCTTAAGAGAAATCGATGAAGAGTGTGATCAATTTGAAAAGAATGCACAAAAAGAACAAGTTCGCGAAAAGTATATTGCTATATTAGAAGAGTTAGAAGCAAAAATTGGATTGCTAAAAGAGTAACACCATTTACTCACCCCCAAAATAATATTAAAAAAGCTACAGAGAATCATTTTCTGTGGCTTTTTTAATAGCAAAGTCCTCCTTTTGACCTGCAAAATTCAGCCCTATAGTAGTAATATTTAAGGAATTATTGTTAATTTTTTTTCTTTTAAAGTTATATAGTCAAATAAATGGGTATAAATAATATTGTAATAATAATCACTATAGCGAGGTGCTTAATCTAGGAGCTATAGAAAAATAGATAAGGAGAGTTTATATGGATTACAAAATTACAGACAAAGTAACTTGGGTGGGTAAAATTGATTGGGAACTACGTATGTTCCACGGAAACGAACTTTCTACAAAAAAGGGTTCTTCTTATAATTCTTATCTTATAAGGGATCAAAAGAATGTACTAATTGATACTTCATGGTTGCCATATGACAAAGAGTATGTAAGTAATTTAAAAAAAGAAATTGACTTAAAAGATATTGATTACATTATAGTCAATCACGCCGAAATTGATCATAGTGGAGCATTAAAGGAATTAATGAGAGAAATTCCTGACACGCCAATCTATTGTACTGCAAATGGGGTTAAATCTATTAAAGGGCATCATCACGAAGATTGGAACTTTGTTACTGTAAAGACAGGTGATACTCTAGATATTGGAGAAAACAAACTTATATTCATTGAAGCAAGAATGCTTCACTGGCCAGACACAATGTTTACTTATATGACTGGAGAGAATATCCTCTTTAGCAACGATGGCTTTGGTCAACATTATGCCTCTGAGAATCTTTATAATGACGCAGTGGATCAGGAAGAATTATATTATGAAGCGTTGAAATACTATGTTAATATTTTAAATCCATTTAACGCTATCGTAAAAAAGAAAATTGAAGAAATTTTAGCTTTAAACCTTCCAGTTGATATGATATGTCCAAGTCACGGTGTTATTTGGAAGGATAACCCAGCTCAGATCATTGAACAATATATGAAATGGGCAGATAATTACGTAGAAAATCAAATCACATTAGTTTATGATACTATGTGGAATGGTACTCGCAGAATGGCAGAAACAATAGCGAAAGGAATTAAAAGCGTAGACGATGATGTTACTGTTAAGCTTTTTAATGCAGCAAAAACAGACAAAAATGATATTATGGTAGAGATTTTTAAATCAAAAGCCATATTAGTAGGCTCATCAACAATCAATAAGGGAATTCTTGTCTCAATGGCAGCCAATATTGAAATGATAAAGGGATTAGGATTTAAAAACAAAAAAGCCGCTGCATTTGGATCATATGGTTGGAGTGGAGAGTCTGTCAAGCTTCTTACAAAAGAAATAGAAGAAGCAGGCTTTGAAATAGTAGACGAAGGAATCCGCGCATTATGGAATCCTGACGAAGATGCACTGAAGGAATGCTACGAATACGGAGCAAACTTTGCCAAAAAAGTGAAATAACTAGCGGCTAGTCCCTAGTCTATAATAACGAACACAGTAGCTACCTTCGGTAGCTTAATAAAGCAAAATAGTTTAACAGGAGTCAGAGAAATCATATATTGATGAATTTCTCTGACTCTATTTTATTTATAAATTATTATATAAAAGAAATTTCATATATAATGGAGCAATAGAACACCTTTAAGGAATATATGCAAGCTAGAGACTAAAAGTAATATGCCTTGAACTTTGAAGTTTATCGGGATATAATAATATTAAGCTTTAAAATGCCCAATTAAGAGGGGGTGGGTTCCATGAAATTAAAAGAATATCTAAATATGGAGACGGATTATCTTATTTCTCATCTCACATTAAATGAAAGTATGGGGGATGTGATCGATACCATTCAGTACGAAGGGCTATATCAACGTTTTTATCAAGATGTGACGAAAGGGTTTCATTTATTAACTTATTCTAATCAGTGTGAAAATCAAAGCGTTGAGATCTACCTTGTGACAAATGAATTAGAGGTAGAAGATTGTAAGGATATACGTAAGGAACAAATGCAACTGCAAGTTCAATATAATGCAAATATTTTACAATTAATAATTGGTTTTAGACTAAATAATAAAAGGATTAAAGTACCAATTAACTTTAATTTAGAAGATAGGCATATAAGTTTTGAACTTTCAAAATTGCTAAAGCAAAATATGATTAGTGTACAGTTTGTTTCATGGAAAGATGGACTCTTGTATAAACAATGGAGTTCAGAAATTCCCATTACTGAAAAGATTAAATCTGCCATTATTGACTTTGTAGAGCTATTTTTACATGAATATAATTTAGAGGACAAAATGCCAGCTATCAATTTTGATGATTTAATGATTAAGAATAAAGCAGATTATCTGATTATGTCAATAGAAAGACAAGATATTGAAAACAGAAAAGTTTCAAAATATGCGAATATGTTGAATACACTATACCCCAATGTGTTAATAACCCATAACCTTAGCGAGAGCATGGATATAGAAATCAAAGGTTATGAAAACG
Organism: Alkalibaculum bacchi; assembly: GCF_003317055.1. Classification (NCBI taxonomy): domain Bacteria; kingdom Bacillati; phylum Bacillota; class Clostridia; order Eubacteriales; family Eubacteriaceae; genus Alkalibaculum; species Alkalibaculum bacchi. The sequence continues at coordinate 220,412 of NZ_QNRX01000001.1, read as the reverse complement.
ATACAAGAGAATTGTGGCAAATCTCTGAGGTGCGAAACTTTATTAGAGAATTAAACAAGGGGTTTAGTCAATGGTTTTACTTCCTAGACAAAAACTCAGAGATTTTGTACGATATAACCATGTGCATCTGTGGTAAGATCCTTGCAGAAAAAGATAAATATAGGATGAACAATTTATTATTACATGATTTTATTAATGATCAATTGAAGAACTTAAATGAAGTATGCTACTATTTAAATGACATTGAAAAATATGACGAGTTAAAGAGGAATTCCTTTGCATATTATGAAATGTTTTTGCAATAAAGGCGATTGTTTTATATGTACAAAAGATAAAGTATTAGGTTTCATACTAGATTAGCGATTAAAAGGGATTTTTAGGTCACATTCAAACTAAAAATTCCTTTTCCTTTTATGTAATAGGAAAATCTTATTTTTGACATTGGCTCCTGGCCAGTCATCCTGAGCGCAAGCGAAGGATCGTGACTCAAGAGGAATACCCCAATACTAGTGACTAAAGACTAATGCGCCACAGGCGCTTTCTTGTCAAATCTAAATACACATAGGATAAGGAGTTTTTACATTGAAATATAAGGATTATTATGAAATATTAGGCTTGGACAAAAATGCAAGCCAGGAGGAAATAAAAAAAGAATATCGAAAACTGGCCAAAGAGTATCATCCCGATGCAAATCCTGGAGACCAAAAAGCAGAGGAAAAGTTTAAAGATATTAGTGAAGCTTATGAAGTATTAGGTAATAAAGAAAAGAGACATAAATATGATACATTAGGGTCCCAAGGTGGATTTCAAAATGGCTACGATTTTGACCCTTCTCAATTTGGTTATGGAAGCAATACTCATTACAAATATAGTACTGGTGGAGACAGTGGATTTAGTGACTTTTTCAATACTCTATTTGGTGGAGGGGCTAATTTTGAAAATATATTTGGATCTTCATCAGGCAGAAGGCGTGAACACGGTTCTGCATACAATCATGGTATAGATGGAAAAGACATTGAGGTAAAAGTTAATATTAATGCACAAGAGGGCTTTCTAGGAGAGCAGAAAAAAATAAGCATTCGAGTTGGCGAAGATACAAAGACCATTAATTACAAAGTGCCTGTAGGTATTCAGGAAGGTGAAAAAATTCGTCTAAGAGGCCAAGGGCATAAAGGTCGTTCTGGTGGTAAGGATGGAGACCTTTATATTATGTTTCACTTTAAGAAACAAGAGGGTATGATATTAGAAGGTGCCAATCTTTATCTAGATATTGAAGTATATCCTTGGGAAGCCGTATTAGGCACTCAAAAATCTGTTCAAACATTAGATGACAAAATATCTGTAAAAATACCTGCAGGGATACAAACGGGAAAAAAAATAAGAGTATCTAAAAAGGGCTATATTTCAAAAGACTCTAGCCGTGGAGATTTGTATCTAAACATTAAAATAATAAATCCAGAATCTATAAGCGATGATATGATGGAATTATTTAAGAAAATGAAAGATTTAGCAGAAGCTTAAAAGAACCTAAAATCTTTTACGTAGAACTTAAAGTGCCGAAGGCACTTTTTACATAGGAGCGATAAATACATGAAAAAATACGACCCTCACTTTGATGAATTGCAGTACTTGCAAGATTTAGCGTCATCTTATTGGAATTCAGAGATTTTGTTTTCTGCCCTAGAGACAGAAATTTTTGAAGTACTACAGCAGACAAAAACAGTAGAAGAAATTGGACAGATATACCATTGTGAAAAGTCTGTTTTAAAACCATTTTTAACAGCATTAGTCAATATGGGCTTCGTCTGTGAATACAAAGGAAATTATTGTAATACACTTCTAACAAATAAATATCTAATCAAGGATTCACTTTTATATCAAGGAGATTTTATCCTATGGATGAAAGAATCACAAGGTCAGTGGCAAAATCTAAGCAAGATTTTAAAAGATGGACTTGAACTAGAAAAAGATTTTAGAGAACAAAAACAATACACAAAAGCCATGAATGTTCTTTTAAAAGGAATGGAAAATGTAATCGAAACCTATTTTGAAGGTGTAAAAGGTGTAGAACATATATTAGGAATAGGACCAGGTGCTGAAAAAGTTTGTCAAAATCTCTTACAAAGATTTCCTCAAGGGCAAGCAAAATCGTATAACAATAGAAAAATACATGCAGAACGTCAGGACCCTGTTTTAGAACAATGGGACGATGGAATATATGAGATAATCTTTCTGTCTAATCTAGGAATCCTCTACTCAGAAGAAGAAATTACCCATATACTTACAGAAGCTAGTAAACATTTATCACAGGATGGATACCTAGTAATCTATGATGTGTTTTTAGACGAAGGCACTCTTATATCTAATATGAAAAGTCTAAACAGAGTACTTAAAACCAAAAAGGGAAAAGCCCTTTCACCAAAGTGGATTTCTCACGAGCTTGAAGATTTAGGCATGAAGAAGAGCGGTATCATTTCTCTTGAAGGAGGAAGGGGAATCCTTTTTTCATCAAGGACATGGGAAAGAATCGCTGATTTATCTATTGATAAAAAACATTATCTTCTTCAAAAATTAAAGAATATAGGCTTTAAAAATGCAGAAATCATTAATCCTAAGGACGATATATACTTAACAAATGTAGCTCATTTAAAGTGCAAATACGGTTGTGAATTTTACAATAAAGAAACCTGTTACAAAGAATGTGATCTAGAATATACAAAAAAAATTCTAGGTGAATTTAGTTACGGTATTCTAGTTGAAGGCGAACCTCCTACAAAAGACTTTCAAATTTCCATGTTACAAGCTGAAAAGCAAGCCTTTAAGCTAGGGTACTACAAGGCCTTTTCATTATGGGCAGGTCCGTGTAGTATCTGTGAACATTGTATCCAGGATAAAGAGAATTGTACTAAAACGAGACCTTCTATGGAAAATTACGGAATTGATGTTTTTGCAACAGTACAAAAACAGGGGGATTCTCTAAAAACACTAGCTTCTAAAGATGGTTTTGTAAAATATTACGGTCTCTTATTATTAGAATAAAATTTATTTACTGCAAAGAATTTTCCTAATAAAATAAGAGTATAAGGAAAAGAATTTAGAGTAAAATAAGTTAATGAAAAATACTTTTGTTGAGAGGAGTAATACAAATGAAAGCAGTTGTTGATAAGGATTTATGCATAGGATGTGGTTTATGTCCTTCTATATGTGAGGATATATTTAGCATGGATGATGACGACTTAGCTATAGCTAAGGATATAGAAATCCCTGAGGATATACTAGATGACGCAAAAGAAGCGGAATCCTCATGTCCGACAGATGCAATAATAGTAGAATAAGGTAGTCAGGTGGTCAGGTGGTCAGGTGGTCAGGTGGTCAGGTGGTCAGAAAAATCTTAGCTCGCCTAAAAGGCGAGACATAGCGGCGAACTGCGTTCGCTAACATTAATGCCACCATCGGTGGCCAATATGCTTTTGCTGACCACCTGACCACCTTTACATATAGGGGTGATTAGATGATTGACATTATGGGCTTTGATGAAGATGGGAATGTAATTGAGGACGTCGCTCTAGAAAGTATAAGGGAAGAAAATATAAAATATTTTTGGGTAGATCTGAATAATCCTAATAAAGATGAGGTTAAAGTGTTGTCGGATTACTTTGGCTTTCATCACTTGACAGTGGAAGATTGCCTTCAGTTTTTGCAAAGACCTAAGGTAGACTTTTACGAGGATTATTGCTTTTTTATTTTTCAATCTATTGTTGATGAGCAAGTAGAGGAAATGGATATGTACTTAGGTAAGAATTATGTAGTCACTTTTCATTTCAAGGAAGATCTCTTAGAAATTCAAGAAGTAAAAAAGGAATTGAAAAGTAAAAAAATTCCTTGGGAAGAGATGAATGTGTACATAGGCTATCTTATTTTAGATGAGATTGTAGATCATTACTTTCCAATGCTCCACTCTTTAGAGGATGAATTAGATGAATTTGAGGATATAAATAGCATTAAATTATCTAGACAAGAAATAGAGAGGCTTTACGAAATAAAAAGCAAACTTTTAAAGTTGCGAAAGACCATTACTTCCATGAGAGATTTACTCTATCGAATGAACAATGCTAATCATCTAAAAGAGGTACTAGGAAACCATATGTACTTTGTCAATATCTACGATCATCTTTTAAAATTGACCGATATGATAGAAGAAGATCGAGAGATTATTTCAGATTTGCAAGAAAATTATCAGGCAATAAACGCTAATCGAATGAATACGATTATGACTGTTCTTACTATGATTACCGTTATTTTTAGCCCGCTGACATTTATAGCAGGAATTTACGGTATGAACTTTTTGCATATGCCTGAGTTAAAATGGCCATACGGTTACCCTTTTGCATTAGGACTTATGATTGCTACAGGATTTATTATGTATAAATGGTTTAAAAAGAAGGGCTGGTTTGATTTTGATAAATAGAATTATTGAAGCCATAACCTTTGGAATTTTTATTTAATAAGAAACTCCTTTTTAAATTAGCTACTATTATATGAGATTGAATCTTTGACCCTAATACAGGTAGCTGGTGGCTGATTGCTGGTGGCTAAAGTGTTGTATAAATATACAATTTAAGTTATAATGAAAGTTAAATGTATGAATATCACTAGGAGGTACTAATGAAGGAAATCGAATTGGCAAAAGAACACTTTGGGCGTCTCATTGAAGAACAATTTGCGCGTATAGAAAATATGAAAAAGGAAAATGAATTTGTCGACTACGAATCTTTAGATTCAATCGTTATCGGTATTGTAGGAGGCGATGGGATTGGTCCATTTATTACAGGAGAAGCTCAGAAAGTTTTAGAGTTTTTATTAAAAGATCAAGTGCAAGAAAATAAAGTACGCTTTAAAGTTATAGATGGTTTAACTATTGAAAATAGAGCAGCTCAAAAGGCAGCTATTCCAGTAGATGTTTTAGAGGAATTAAAGCAATGCCATGTCATACTAAAAGGGCCAACAACTACGCCAAGAGCGGGAGATAAATGGCCTAATATAGAAAGTGCTAATGTAGCTATGAGAAAAGAGCTAGACTTGTTCGCCAATGTAAGACCAGTTAAGGTTCCGGAGCAAGGTATTGACTGGACTTTTTATAGAGAAAATACAGAAGGCGCTTATACACTAGGGAGCAAAGGGATTCATGTAAATGACGATTTAGCTATTGACTTTACAGTTACGACTCAAGAAGGTTCTCATCGAATTATTAAGGCGGCTTTTGAATACGCTAAAAAAGCAGGAAAGACAAAAGTTACAGCAGTAACAAAAGCGAATGTTATAAAGACTACAGATGGTAAGTTCTTGGCTATTGCAAAAGAAATCGCTAAGGATTATCCAGGAATTGAATTAGATGATTGGTATATCGATATTATGACAGCAAAATTAATCGACCCTAAGAGAAGAAGAGATTTTCAAGTAATGGTACTCCCTAATTTATATGGAGACATTCTAACTGACGAAGCGGCGGAATTCCAAGGTGGCGTAGGTACAGCTGGTAGTGCCAATATAGGCAAAAGATATTCTATGTTTGAAGCCATTCATGGTTCTGCACCTAGAATGGTAGAAGAAGGCAGAGGAGAATACGCTGACCCAAGCAGTATTATGAGAGCTTCTATTATGCTATTAGAACATATCGGTTTTATAGATGAAGCCAAAAAGCTGCAAATGGCATTAGATATTTGTGGATTATACGAAACAAAGGTCTCCATTACTGGCCGTAAAGATGGGGCAACTGGTGCAGAGTATGCACAGTATGTCATGGATACTGTGCAAGATGAACATTTAGAAGAAGTTTGGAAAAGTTATCAGAAATAATAGTTGCGAACTATAGTTGAACAGTAGTTGAATAATGGTTAAAGAGTAGTTAAACAATTGCAAAGAAAAAGGCTTTTGGTTTGTAAACCATAAAGCCTTTTTTCTTATTTAATATAAAAATTCTACTTTTGACCTTAGCTACTGCCCTAGTCATCCTGGAGCGTAGCGAAGGATCTGTGATTCTAAAGGAATACCCAGATGCTAGTGACTAGAGACTACTGCACCGTAGGTGCTTTTTTTTGTGATTGACCTGTGAGACTTGACCCTAGCGCTGAACGCTGATGGCTGGTGGCTCGTAGCTATTCCGCCATAGGCGCTTTCTTCCCTCTAGCTAGCGATGCAAAGACACCTAGTAAACAGAGAAAAGCTAAAATGGCGAAGGTTACTTTGAAACTTTGAATAAATTGAAGAATTGTTTCTGTACCGATTTGTTCATTGCCCATAAAAATCGAAGTGATTAAGGCTGTAAGGGACATACTAAAGGATTGACCTACCGTTCTAGAAGTACCCAATATCCCGGAAGCGACTCCATGATGTGTTTTATCTACACTAGACATAATAGAGTTTGTATTGGGGGAACTAAAAAATGCAAAACCTGCTCCCACTAAAGCTAATAGAAATACTACAAGGGCAATAGGTGTATTTTGGTTGAACAAACTAAATCCAAACAAAACAAGGGTAATAACGCACATACCAATAGATGCTAAAACCTGTGATGAGATTTTGTCAGATAGCCTGCCTGCAAAGGGCGATAGAGTAGCCTGAATTGCAGGCTGGGTTAATAGTATTAGACCAACAGTACCTGGCTCAATCCACTGAGCTACTTGTAAATATAAACTCATCAGATAGCTTATGGCATAAGTAGAGCTATAATTAATTAATGCTGCTAAAGATGAGAAAATAAGCACTCTATTGCCTTTCATTAATTTTATATCAATAATAGGAAAAGATACCTTGCTCTCGAAGTACACAAAAGTACATAGCATTAGGATTCCTAATATTAAGGTATACTTACTCCAATTTCGTAGGAGCAGATTTGATAAGCTGAAAATGATTAGGAAGATGGAAATGCCGTAAAGGCCTGTACCCTTTAAATCAAATTTACTTTGTGATTTATCTATGATATCATCTGTACGAAAGACCTTAATGAGTAAAAAAATCAATAGCAAGCCTAGTGGAATAGGAAATAAAAAGATTCCACGCCAGCTTGTAAAACTTAGGATACCACCACCGATAATTGGACCTGCTGACAAACCTATGTATACACAAGCTGCATTTATTCCTAACGCCTTGCCCCTTTCATTAGGTGGATAAGCAGCACATACAATAGATACTACAGCTGTACTGATCATAGCACATCCAATGCCTTGTAGTACCCGAAAAACCAGTAAAAAATAAATCGACTGAGATAGTGCACACATAAATGTAGATATAGTGGAAATAATTGCTCCAATCAACATGAGTTTTTTCCGACCAATCATATCTGAGAGCTTTCCCATAGGCAAGGTAAACATGGCGATAGCTAAAATAGTTGATGAGGTAATCCAGTTTACTAGGGAAGAACCAATTTTTAAGTATGTACCCATATGAGGTAAGGCAATATTTACGGAAGTAGTAATAAACGGTGTCCAAAGAGCGCCTAAAATTGAAATAATCAAGATGATTTTTTTATTATCATTCAATATTTGTGTTCCTCCTTTTAGAATGATTCTGTATTTGATTGTAGTATTATTATATCACAAAGAGTGCAAAGGAAAGGACTGATAGCGTGAAAAACATTTGGCGTATTGTGCTAGTGATAGCTTTTTTATTAGTAAGCTTTTTTGGATTAGGTCCAGTTTTGATGGCTGATGGTGTGTTAACAGAGAGATTGATAACACTATTTATTGTCTTGCTTCTCTACGGTCTGATTGTTTATCTGTGGAGAAAACTATCTAAATAATAGGTGTGATTTGTTGAGAAAATATATGGAGATAGCCTTAGATATTGCAAAAGAAGGTATGAAGACAGGAGAGGTTCCTGTTGGGGCAATTATCGTAAAAAATAATGAAATCATTTCAATGGCTCATAATGAGGTAGAAACCAGTACAAATCCAATTGCTCATGCAGAGGTGTTAGCCATACAGAGAGCCTGTGAAATACTTGGAAATTGGCGATTAACCGATTGCACTTTATATGTCACCTTAGAACCCTGCATTATGTGCATGGGGGCCATACTAAATTCTAGGATTTCTAAACTCGTATATGGGGCAGGAGACAATAAACTAGGCGCAGTAGAATCCCAATCGGATTTCATTCACAATCCACTATTTAGGAACATAGAGATTTATCCGGGGATATTGGAGGAAGAGTGTGTAGATTTGATGCAGGAGTTTTTTCAAAAGATCAGGTGGTCAGGTGGTCAGCTTTAAGGTGGTCAGCAAAATCAAAGGGCTACCATTGGTAGCCTAGGTTTTAATTTGAAATTATGACTGTTGTAAATTTGAAAGGGAACAATATTCGCCTTCGAGTGAGATAAAATAGGGAACGACGCTCGTCGTTCCCCCTTTAAGCCACCATAGGTGGCAAGTGCTTTTGCTGACCACCTGACCACCCGACCACCTTAATCAAGCTTATGAACAAACAGCCCGCTTCGAAGCTTAGGCTCAAACCATGTGGATTTTGGAGGCATTAGTTTTTGTTCGTCTGAAATGTTCATGAGTTCTTCTGCAGATGTAGGATACATTGAAAAGGCTATTGTCATATCTTCTTTACAACGCTTTTCGAGCTCTTCTAATCCTCTGATTCCACCTACAAAGTCAATTCGATTATCTGTTCTTACATCCTTTATGCCTAGTACTGGCTGTAAAATGAAGTCTTGTAATAGGGATACATCTAGATTTTTTACGATATCTGTAGAGCATTTGTTTTCTTTAATCTTTAACTCGTACCACTTTTCCTCTAAATACATTCCTATAGTGCCTTTTTGAGATGGTTTAATTGGAGCATTACGTAGCTCTACATAAAAATCTTCAGAGATTTTCTCCAAAAATTCACTGCTAGAAAGTCCGTTTAAGTCTTTCACCACTCGATTGTAATCCATAATGTGGATTTGATCATGAGGGAAGAGTACGCTCAGAAAAAAATTAAACTCTTCCTGACCTGTATAATCAGGATTTTCTTTTCTTCTCTTTAATCCAACCTTTACAGCAGATGCAGCACGGTGATGGCCGTCTGCTATGTATAAGGCAGGAATTTCGCTGAAAATATTTTTAAGAGTATTTATAGTAGGAGTATTATCGATAACCCAAATCTCATGTTTGATTTCATCGTCGGATACAAATTCATATTCTACAGGATTGGTTTCAATCCAAGAGCTGATGATTTCATTGATCATACCTTGCTTCTTGTAAATCATAAAGATAGGACCTGTATGAGCATTACAATAATCAACGTGATTAATTCGATCTAATTCCTTTTCTTCTCTTGTAAGCTCGTGTTTTTTAATGTCTCCATTTAAATAATCATCAATATCACAACAGCAAACAAGGCCTGTTTGCTTGCGACCAGACATGGTTAAACGGTATATGTATAAAGATTTTTGAGAATCTTCTACAAGGATATTTTCTTGTATCATATCATCTAAATTATCCTTTGCCTTTTGATATACTTCTTCACTATACATATTGACGGATTCTGGGAAGTCGGTTTCTGGTCGATCAACACGCAAAAAAGAGTAGGGATTTCCCTCTACAATCTTTCGAGCTTCAGATGAGCTGTATACATCATAAGGAAGGGCAGCAACCTTTTTGACATAATCAGCACTTGGGCGAATTCCCATAAAATCTTTAATAATTGCCATTATTTATCTCCTTTAATAATTCTCACACGTATTACTTCTTGAATTGCCATTAAATCATTTATTAATTGCTCACTTACTTCAGAGTCTACATCGATGAGCGTATAAGCATAATTACCTTTTGATTTATTTAACATATCTGAAATATTCAAATTTTCTTTTGCAAGAATGCTAGAAATTTGACCAACCATATTCGGTACATTTTTATGATGAATGGCGATTCGGGCATAGCTTTGGCATAGACCCATATAACAATTCGGATAATTTACAGAATTGATGATATTTCCGTTTTCTAAATACTCTTTTGTTTGACTTACAGCCATTTTAGCACAATTTTCTTCAGATTCATGAGTAGAAGCACCTAAATGCGGAATAGCTATTACGTTTTCCATGTTTACAAGATCATTTTCAGGAAAATCTGTTATATAGCATAGGATCTTTCCATCCTTTATAGATTGTTTTAAATCTTCAATATTTACAAGGCCATCTCTAGCAAAGTTTAGCAGTCGAATTCCGTTTTTTGAAAGAGCAAACTTTTCAGCACTCATAAGGTTTTTGGTTTGTTCAATAAGTGGAACGTGTAAGGTAATATAATCACATTCAGTCATAATTTCATCAATGTTTAGAATTCTTTTTACTTCACTACTTAGGCCCCAAGCAGATTCAATAGAAACAAATGGATCGTATCCATATACCTCCATGCCAAGGGATATGGCGATATTAGCAACTTTTACGCCAATGGCACCAAGGCCAATAACACCTAATTTTTTTCCTGTTAATTCTTGACCAGCAAATTTAGATTTTTCCTTCTCTACTGCTTTTGAAACATCTACTTCTTCTGTATTCACACCATGTACCCATTTGATTCCTTGGATGACTTTTCTAGAGGATAATAATAATCCAAGTACAACGAGTTCTTTGACAGCATTAGCATTGGCACCTGGAGTATTGCAGACAACTACACCTTGCTCAGCGTATTTTTCTACAGGGATATTATTAACACCAGCTCCAGCTCGTGCTACAATCTTTACTTTTTCAGGTAAATTCATGTCGTGCATTTTAAAGCTTCTAACAATCATAGCATCTGCTTCTTCATCTACTGTAGCAAAGCTATAGGTATCTTTGTTTAATAATGCAAGACCTTCATCGGATATATTATTTAATGTTCTAATTTTATACATATAGATACTCCTTTATTTATGTTTGGCTTCGAATTCTTTCATAAACGCAATAAGTTTTTCCACACCTTCTACTGGCATTGCATTGTAAATACTTGCCCTCATCCCACCTACAGAGCGGTGACCTTTTAAATTCACAAGACCTTTTTGGGCAGCTTCTTTTACAAAGGAAGCATCTAGTTCTTGATTGCCAGTAATAAATGTAATATTCATAAGTGAACGATCTTCTACTGCAACAGGATTTTTAAATAAAGTACTATTGTCAATATAAGAGTACAATAAATTGGCTTTATATTTGTTCTTTTCTTCTATAGCCGCTAGACCACCCTGTTTGATCAACCACTCAAAGACTAATTTGCACATATAAATAGAATAGCATGGTGGTGTATTGTAGAGAGAATCATTGTCTGCGTGAGTTTTATAATCGAGCATAGTAGGTGTAATATCCATAGCATGACCAATCAACTCCTCTTTTATAATAACAATGGTCACTCCAGCTGGACCCATATTTTTTTGTGCACCAGCATATATTAATGAAAATTTATTTATGTCGTAATATTCTGACAATATATTGGAAGACATATCCCCTATCAGTGGTGTACTCCCTGTATCTGGTATGTTTTCTGGAGTATATCTTGTACCATAAATCGTATTGTTTGTAGTAATGTGAAAATAATCAACATCCTTAGGGAATATTGAAGGATCTAATTTCGGAATATGTGAATAATTATCTTCTTTTGAGCTGGCAATAACAACCGCTTCTCCATATTTATTTGCTTCCTTTGCTGCCTTTGAGGCCCAGGAGCCAGTGTCTATATAAGAAGCTCTTTTGTATTTTGTAAATAAATTAAGGGGAACCATTGCAAATTGAGTAGATGCTCCACCTTGAAGAAATAATACTTTATAATGATCAGGTATATTCATTAAGGAACGCAAGTGTTTTTCTGCATCTGAAATGATGGACTCATATACTTTCGAACGATGGCTCATCTCCATTACAGACATTCCTGAGTTGTTGTAGTTTAACATTTCTTTTGCTGCTATAGATAGAACTTCTTCTGGTAAGACGGATGGGCCTGCAGAAAAGTTGAAAACTCTATCATTGTTCATATTATCTCCTCCATTAGTTTTATTTTGCTACAGATTTATATCCCTATATTTTAAATTATTTCATAGATATTATCAAGTTACTTTGTTATATATTTGTTTTAAGGTATAATAAATGCGAGGTAGTCAGGTGGTCAGGTGGTCAGGTGGTCAGCAAAATCAATAAGCCACCATTGGTGGCAAAGGTTTTTACATAGAACATAGAACTTAGAACTAATAAGGAGGTAATACAGATGTTATCAGTCAAAAATGTAAAAAAATCTTTTAATGGCGGGAAGACTTTTGCAGTGGATGATATAAGTTTTGACGTTCATTCATCGGAGATCTTTGGGTTTTTGGGGCCTAATGGAGCGGGGAAGACGACGACAATAAAGATGATTACTGGGCTATTGCAATTAGATAGTGGGAGTATTGAAATCAATGGAGTAGACATCCAAAAAGATCCTATAGAAGCCAAAAGGCAATTTAGTTTTGTGCCTGATAGTCCAGAGGTTTTTGATAAGCTAAAGGGAGTAGAATATCTAAATTTTCTTGGAGATGTATATGGAGTAGAGTCAAAGAAACGAATAGAGCGGATTGAAAAGTACGCGACTCTTTTTGAACTAAAACACGCTTTAAACGACCCTATGATGAGCTATTCCCATGGAATGAAACAAAAAATTGTCCTAATTGGCGCCCTTCTTCATGAACCTGAGATATTTGTTCTTGATGAGCCTATGGTAGGCCTAGACCCTAAGTCTGCTTTTCATTTAAAAGAAATTATGAATGAGCACTGTCAAAAAGGAAAAAGCGTATTTTTTTCAACCCATGTACTAGAGGTAGCTGAAAAAATCTGCAATAGAGTTGCTATTATTAACAAAGGTAAGATTATCGCTCAGGGCACTATAGAAGAGCTAAAGAATATGACGAAAAACAATGAAAGCTTAGAGAATATATTTTTGGAGTTGACAGAGGAATGAAACAAATTGTGAAATTAGTGAGAATTTCTTTACTTTCATCTTTTGGATTTTCGTCCATAAAGTATAATTTTATGAAAAACAAGAAAGATATTTGGAAGCCTATCATATTGGTATTGGCTTTGGCATCCCTTATCCCATCTTATTTTATGTATGTCAAATTGATTAAAAACATATATATACAATTATTTACTTTAGGGCAAGAAAGTTCAATATTCACATTAATCATTATGCCTATTTCACTCATCATCTTTGTCTTTGGCTTGTCTTATGTATTGTCTGCTTTTTACTTTTCTAATGATATGGAAAAACTCATTCCATTGCCTATAAAAGAGGGTAATATTGTTATATCAAAATTTATTAGTATGGTAGTCTTTAATTACCTTATTGTAGTACTTATGTTATTGCCTGTGCTAATTGTAGGATTTGGAGATTTTGGTGGAACACTTTATATTATTTACAGCTTACTAACCATATTACTGTTACCAGTCATTCCTCTTGGAATCGACACGATTATCATCATGGTACTTATGAAATTAACCAATATTCAAGGAAGAAAGGACTTGCTGAGAAATCTCTCCATGTTCTTTGTCTTATTTATTATCATTGCATTTCAAGCAGTACTTAATAACACACTTACTTCTGTGGAGCCAGGTAAAGAGGGAGAATTCCTGAGTGCGCTTTTACAAAGAAGTGATGGCATTATGGTTTGGTTAGGAAGAGCTTATCCACCTGCTATATGGTTTAGCAAAAGCATATCAAATGCACATAATATATCGGGTCTTATTTATTCCGTACTTAATATATTATTAGGAGTGGGCATGGTTTATTTAATCGGGCAAATAGGCAGCAAAATTTATCTTAAGGCTTTATTAGAAAAAAACAATTTCAGGAAAAGCCTAAAAAAAGTTGAATTAGGATTGCTCATAAAAAATAGATCTCCTATTATTGCAATTTTTCTAAATGACATAAAACTAGTTTTGAGAACACCTATTTACTTATTTAACTGCGTGAGTATTTCTTTTCTATTGCCTATACTAGTTATAGTAATGCCCTTAATATCTGGAGGGGAAGACGCAGATTTTAGCCAATTGTATTTTCAGTTTAAAGATTATTTTACTTTAATATTAATTGCCTTTTTTGCTTTTATTGCTACCGCAAATCCTACAGCGTCTACTACTTATTCTAGAGAGGGAAAAGCATATTGGATTAATGCTGTGATTCCCGTGACTCCTGGAAGTATGTTTGTAGGCAGGATGTTACAACCTATGCTATTGGAGTTTATATCCATCCTTATTATGTTAGGCTCCTTAAAATTTGTCTTGCCCCTTGACATTAGTGAGATGTTCATTAGTCTGGTAATTGGTATGTTGGTCAGTTTACCCATATGTGCAATAGGAGTATTCATCGATAGATTGAATCCAAAACTAGACTGGGATCAGCCACAAAAGGCGGTAAAGCAAAATGTCAATGTCCTTTTAAATATGTTAATAGGAGCAGGGTATATTTTGTTATTAGGTTTTATGTCTATAAAGATGACGGAATATGAAATAGATATAAACTTGATTTATGCCTTTATAAGTATTCTATCTACGATTGCTGCAGGCGGAATTTTTGGGGCTTTTCATAAAATAAAATAAGAATTTCATAGTAAGGAGAATTATGGAACAAATTACGAATAAGAATTTTAAGAAAGGCCTTTGGCTTTTTCTGATTTTGTTTATAGTGTTTTTGGCATTAAATTTATTCATTGGAGTGTACCTTTACCCTTTAGCCTTATATCATGAGGTAATAGATATATTGATTCCTTGTTTAATATATCTACTAGTGACCAAAAAGCCAATCTTATCGACCTTAAAACTCGATAAGAAGATAAATAGAAAAAGTGTTATCATTGTCTTTCAATTGTTTTTGATTAGTTTTTTATTAAAATTAGGCATCAATTATCTTGTCATGTTAACAGGTGCTATTGACCCTTCGAGAGTGACTATGGAAGTAATGGAATTAGCGCCAAGTTTTCTTACTTTATTCTTTGCCGTAGCCATTATGCCTTCCTTTTTAGAGGAAATCATCATTAGAGGTGTAGTATTGGATCAATTTCAAGATACTAGTCTTTGGCAAGGTGCTATCATGACAGGTTTGTTATTTGGTTTTATGCATGTAGACATTGGTCAATTAGGCTATACAACTGCCCTTGGTATTTTAATGGGAGCCATCGTCATTGCTACAGGTTCCTTATGGGGAGGTGTACTTTTCCACTTCCTCAATAATTTTACATCTGTAGCTGCTCTAAGTTTTTTACAGCTTATAGAAAATACTCTACCCAATGGATTTGAACAAATGGTGACAGAAGCACAGGCTCAATCTACAGCCAATATAGGTATAGTACAAGAAGCCTATAGCTTTGTATTTGCAGTGATCTGCTTAGGCATTGGAATCCTACTATCTGTTCACTACATCAAAAAACTACAAAAAGTCAATGTGGCAACAAAAGAGATTAAACTTGAAGAAGGTGTCCTTGAAGAGAACGAGAATGAAGGAAATGAGAGTCATATAAAGGTTTCTTGGAAAAGTTTGTTTTTTAATATACCGTTTTTTCTTATTGTGTTGGTGTATGTGGGGATTAACTTAATCAGGTAGTAAGGTGGTAAGCAACACCTTACCACCTTCAAACTAACTTGGTAGCCTTAATTCTTCATGGCATTTTTTTAATGCCTCAATAATACCTATATGCTGAGGGCATTGATCCTCGCAGTTTCCGCATTCGATACAATTATTAGCTCTTTTGTCTTCGCTGATTTGGCTGTATTTTTTCTTGCTGTAGTCCCAATCATTGTACATATAAGCAGTATTGATAATTTCAAAGACATCATGAATAGGGATTTGCTGTGGGCAATCTATACAGTATTTACATGCAGTACAGTTTACTTTTGTCTTTTCTTCTATATATTTTTTAATATCTTTAATAAGAGCTTCTTCTTTACTGCTTAAATCTCTAATATTTGCAGCAGAAGAGGTATCAATATTTTCTAGCACTTGTTCCATAGTAGACATACCGCTTAGAACCAAATTGACCTCTGGTAGATTGTAGAGGAATTTTAGTGCTAATTGGGCTGGCGAAGCCTCGACACCGTGTTTGTCCCATATTTCTTTTAATACCCCCTTAATTTTAAAGGCGAGCTTTCCACCCTTTAGTGGCTCCATAATGATTACAGGAATTCCTCTAGAATGAGCATACTGTAAACCTTCTAAGCCAGCTTGGTAGTTGACATCCATATAATTTAATTGGATTTGACAGAAATCAAATAAATTAGAATCACATATTTCTTTAAACAGATCTAGTGAATCATGAAAAGAAAATCCTAAGTGTTTTACTTTCCCAGAGCCTTTTGCTTCAATAATAAAGTCTTGAATATTTTGTTCTTTTAGTTTTTGCCAACGCCCAGCATCAAGAGCATGAAGTAAATAAAAGTCGATATAATTTGTTTGCAATTTTTCTAATTGTTTATCTAAATATAAGCCAAAATCATCATACGTTTTACACAGCCAGACAGGTGATTTAGTAGTCAAATAAATCTCTTCACGTAAATTGTTTTCCTTTAAGAATTCCCCTACAAACAATTCGCTCATCTCACCATGATAAGGCCATGCTGTATCTAAATAATTAACTCCTTTGTCGATTGCCTCTTTTAGCATTGCAGAAGATTTTTCTTTATCAATTTGTCTGGGATCCTCATCTAAAGTGGGAAAACGCATACAACCAAATCCAAGTTGCGATACCTTTTCATTGCATAAATCTCTATAAATCATAATCGTTACCCTCCTTTTATCTAATTTAGATACTAATAATAACAAAGAAGGATGTCAAGTTATGTTCTTTGAATATTTCCTTTCGACAATGAAATAATAAAATAATGGAGGTGTGAACGTATGAATTCAAAGCAAAAAGAAATAAAAGAATTATTAAGTACATTTTTAGAGGGAATGAGAAATTTATCTTCAGAAGACCAGCAAGTTTACAGACCCTTTCAAGATTTAATCAATGCCATTAATAATCCAGGTGAATTAGAGGAAAAAGCAAAAGTGCTTATTAGCATTGGTATTGCAACATACAGTAGAAATGAACAATCCTTAGTCTATCATATAAATGAAGCTTATAAACTAGGAGCAACACAAGAAGAGATTGCAGAAGCGGCTATGGTATCTGTTATATCAGGTGGTATGGATTCTATGACCTTTTTTGTTACCTATGTAAAAGATGCTATTGAAGCACTACAAACAAAATAGTTGTAAGTTCTATGTTCTAAGATCTATGTTCTAAGATCTATGTAAAAGCTTTGGCCACCCTTGGTGGCCTGAATGTTTTTACTTAAAACTGGCAACGTAGAACTTACAACTAACGTGTTGACTTTTAAGAAGTGAACAGGTATAATTAAAATCCGAAGTACGGAGAGATGTCCGAGTTGGCTTAAGGAGCACGCCTGGAAAGCGTGTGTTACGTCACAAGCGTACCGGGGGTTCGAATCCCCCTCTCTCCGCCATATATGCGCCTTGCATCGCAGTGAACACAGAACAATGAACAGCGTACATCAGTTTAATGTGAATATCGCATATATGTATTGTTCAATATTCAATGCTTATTCTTTATTGTTCACTAAAGGTTTTATGTATTTAAATAATCAGGTAAAAATGAATATATTAAAATATTAGCTATATCTAATTTGACCTGATGATAAATTAATTTAATAATGCATGTCCAATGAGACATTTTGCATATACCCATTTGTCGTGCTAGACGGGGAGTTAGCGGTGCCCTGTACCTGCAATCCGCTATAGCAGGGTTGAATTCCTGACCGAGGGTATAATCTTTGGGGTCTGACCTTGGCAAGTGGTGTTGAGAATCGGGCCCTGTGCAATAGACGCTTGTGAACCCCGTCAGGTCCGGAAGGAAGCAGCGGTAAGCAAGCTAATCTATGTGCCTCAGGTCTACCTGATTTGAGCCAACTACCAAGGTAACGCTCGAAGATTATATTCGACGAAAGGTGCACGACTCTTTCTTTAAAACAAAGGACTTCTTTTTCTAAGGAGTTCTTTTTTTGTGAAAAAATTGGTTGGTTGAGAAAAAGTAAAAACTACTCTATCTCTAAATAATTTGATATAATAGTAAGAAAATATTCTCCCATGGAGTGAAGAGATGGAACATATAGCTTTATACCGAAGATATCGACCTACAAACTTTTCAGAGGTTATTGGTCAAGATAATATTGTTAAGATATTAAAAAATCAAATTATAACAGAAAAAATTGGTCACGCTTATTTATTTAGTGGAACTCGAGGAACTGGGAAAACTTCTGCTGCTAAGATTTTTGCAAAAGCTGTAAATTGCGAAAATCATGGAACTGGTGAACCATGTCAGAAATGCGAAACTTGTAAGGCAATCGACAATAATAATATCATGGATATTGTCGAAATTGATGCTGCTTCAAATCGAGGGGTAGATGAAATCCGAGAGTTAAGAGAGCGGGTCAAATATCCACCTACAGTGGGAAGCTACAAGGTCTATATTATAGACGAGGTTCACATGTTGACTACAGAAGCCTTTAATGCCTTACTAAAGACTTTAGAAGAGCCTCCGAAGCATGTTATCTTTATTTTGGCCACTACTGAACCAAATAAATTACCTACGACCATTCTGTCTAGATGTCAAAGATTTCACTTTAAAAGATTGGAATTGAAAGACATCTATAGTAGAATGGACTATATATGCACAGAACTTAATGTACAAATTGAAGAAAAAACCTTAAAACTCATTGCTAAAAATGCAGATGGAGCCATGAGAGATGCTCTAAGCATATTAGAACAATGTCTATCTATTAGCGATGATAATATGGTAGATTACAATAGCGTAAAAGAGTTATTAGGTATCAGTGGGGATCAATTGGTCTATGGACTTATTGAAAATATTATTCATAAAGATATTCACAGTGCCCTTAACACTTTAGAGCAAGCCTATGGAAATGGAAAAGAAATTGCCCAATTAGTCAATCAGATGGTGGTATGTCTAAGAGATATGCTCATACTAAAGGTAACAAATTCCTCTGATAATCTAATGGAAGCAAGTGAAGAAAATACGAATACATTAAGAGAGCTAAGCACTCAAGTAGAAAATGAATTGTTATCTTATTATATTGAAAGTTTAGCGGAGATGGAAAGCAAAATAAAATACAGCACTCTACCAAAGGTCTTAATGGAAGTACTTCTGATCAAGCTTTGTAGCGTAGGTTTATCTACAAATACAGTGACAAATTCTAATGTAGAAATTGCTCAGGACAAAATATCGAATAGAAAACCAATAGAAAAGATTATAGAAAGTACGCAAAGTAAAAATAATAGACAAGAAGAGCGTAAACAAGCAAAGGGGAATATTGACTTTGAGACATTGTGCAATACTATAAAAAAAGACAGACCACTCATAGGAACGGCTCTTGAAATGGGAACGTGCAAAGAGATTTCAGATGAAAAATGTAGCGTTGCCTTTAATAAAGACAATTCCTTTCACTACAATACGGTACACAAAAACAGACAGTATATTGAAGACCAAGTAAAAAAATTAATAAATCCAAATTGCTATTTTAATTGTGGGACTGAAGAAAAGGGAGGAGACGACTTCCTAAGTCGCACAAAAGAAGTATTTGGAGAAGATAAAGTTTTTTTAACAGATAAATAGCAAAATAATGAAGAAGGTATATTAAGGAGGAATAAATTATGGCAAAAAAAGGTTTTCCAGGCGGAATGGGTAATATGAATAATATGATGAAGCAAGTTCAGAAGATGCAAGCAGATATGCAAAAAATGCAAGGCGAATTAGAAGAAAAAGAAATAGAAGCTACCTCTGGTGGTGGAGCAGTAAAAGTTATAGCTAATGGAAAGAAAAATATTGTCTCAATTAAAATCAATCCAGAAGTAGTAGATGAAGATGATGTAGAAATGCTAGAAGACTTAGTACTGGCTGCTGTAAATGAAGCTTTAAGAAGTGCAGAAGCAATGGTAAGCGACGAAATGAGCAAAATAACAGGGGGAATGAATCTACCAAAGGGGCTATTTTAGTATAGCTGGATTAATTGCTGTTTAAGTATAGTATCATTATGTAGAATAGCCATCAGCTGCCAGCCACAAATCACCAGCTGCCAGCAATCACCACCACTATTTGCCGCCAATGGCGGCATTTTGAAAAGTGGAGAATAGATGATGCCGTGGTCATCCTGAGCGCCAGCGAAGGATCTTAATTAAGCTACCAACGGTAGCTATACTGATTGCTGAACGCTGGTGGCTGATAGCTGTATCTATGAGAAGAGGGGAAATCATGTCGTATTATTCAGAGCCAATTTCAAAATTAATACATGAATTTAGTAAATTACCTGGCATAGGAAACAAATCTGCTCAGAGATTGGCAATGCATGTGTTGAAGATGAATAGTGAAGATGTAAAAAATTTAGCTGATGCAATCGTAGAGGCAAAAGAA
Organism: Alkalibaculum bacchi; assembly: GCF_003317055.1. Classification (NCBI taxonomy): domain Bacteria; kingdom Bacillati; phylum Bacillota; class Clostridia; order Eubacteriales; family Eubacteriaceae; genus Alkalibaculum; species Alkalibaculum bacchi. The sequence goes on along the minus strand of NZ_QNRX01000001.1, from coordinate 199,955 downwards.
AAGGTGATTAACTGTTCTACTTGCTTTAATATTACATCAAATGACCCTTGTTCCATTTGTTCTGATATTCGAAGAGACCAGGGCACTATTTGTATTGTTCAAGAGGCCAACGATATCATTGCTATCGAAAAGACAAAAGAATACCATGGCTTATATCATGTATTGCAGGGAGCAATCTCACCTATGGAGGGAATAGGACCAAACGAAATTCGGATTAGAGAGCTTATATTGAGGCTTCAAAAGGAAGATGTCCAAGAGGTGATCCTAGCCACAAACCCTAATATTGAAGGGGAAGCCACTGCAATGTACATCTCTAAACTAATAAAACCTTCAGGAATCAAAGTCACCAGAATAGCTCACGGCATTCCAATAGGAGGTAATTTAGAATACACAGACGAAGTAACCCTATCAAAAGCTATTGAAGGAAGACATGAAATATGAGCTTCCTTCTTTTATTTTTTTGAAGATATACTTTGCGCTTAGAATTTGTGCTTTTAAGCTTTTTACTTCTTCAAATGGAGATGGTTGGACAGTTGGACAGTTGGACAGTTGGACAGTTGGACAGTTGGACAGTTGGACAGTTGGACAGGAAAATCTTAAAAGCTGAAAACTATAAAGAAAATCAATCGCACCTAAGGGCGAGGTTGATTTCTTATTATTAGAATAAAATGAAAAAACCTTCAATGAACAATGAAAAATGAATACTGAACATGGAACAGTACAAATATGCGACTCAACAACCCTTTATATTGTTCACTGTTCATTGTTCACTGCGACGTAAGTCGCATATTTGCTGACCACCTGACCACCTGAAAAGTGAAAACGTATCCAATTGAATCCCTCTGCCTTACCCTGTATACTATTAAGTATAAATACCAAAAACAGTAGGAGGGCTAGCATGGATTACCAATTAATTGCCACGGATATGGATGGAACTCTTTTAGATAGCAATAAATCGATACCAAAGGAAAGTATTGAAGCCTTACATATTTTAGAAAATAAAGGGATCAAAATCATGTTTTCTACTGGGAGACCTATTGAATCAGCAGCGTCTTATGCTACTTCTATAAATATTAATCCCAGTTTTGCTGCCTGCAATGGTGCGGTCATATCTTATGAAGATTATTTAGAAACCATCCACTTAGATAAAGAACAAATTATCAAAACAGCTAAAATATGCGATGAGTTAAATTTTGAATACATAATCTACACAGAAAATATGGGTTATTATACATCTCTAGATATTTATAACGAATACTATAGAGACAATAAATTGGTGCGAGCAGATGCCGTATCTAAAGTACTATTTAATACAATCCAAGATATTATGGATTTAGACGATATGAATAAAATTATAAAGGTAGATTTCTTTGATCCAAAATCTCGGATAATGGATATATACTCTCAATTTCCCATTGATTTGAACAAATCAAATTTAATCTTACAAGATGAATCTAGTATCGAAATAACCAACAAAAAGGTTAGCAAAGGAAATGCAGTCAAAAAAGTTGCAGAGTATTATAAAATACCAAGAGAAAAAATCATCGCCATAGGTGATGGAGGCAATGATGTGAGCATGTTCGAATACGCAGGTTGTAGTGTATCCATGGGCAATGCTAGAGACATAGTAAAAAGCAAAGCAGACATGGTGACGGACACGAATGACAATCTTGGTTTTGTAAAAGCCCTAAAAAAATTAAATATTTTATAGTTACTTTTAAGAAGCTTCTCGGTTATCTAGAGGCTTCTTTTTTATCCGTCACACAATCCCTAATCAAGCGTATATTATAGTAAGATTCTAGGAATGGAGGCGAGTGTGTTTGGAGGAAAATACAAATTATAGCACAAACAATAATGAAATTAATTATTCACCAGAATTTGTGAATATTGAAGGTTTGCAAGGAGTAAATTCAAGTCAAGGAATGGAGAATTTTATGCAAGATATGAATAATTTTGGTCCGATGTATGGGATGGATGAAACCAGTATAAATAGTGATGTATGGTCTGTTGATGATGGAATGGATAATATGTACAATATGCCACCAATGCAAGGAGGAATGGACAGCATGTATAATATGCCACCAATGCAAGGAGGAATGGACAGCATGTACAATATGCCACCAATGCAAGGGGGAATGGACAGCATGTACAATATGCCACCAATGCAAGGCGGAATGGACAATATGTACAATATGCCACCAATGCAGGGTATGAATGGATACAATATAATGCCTATGGGGGGGACTTGTACTGAAGTAATTAGGTGCGTTGCTTCAATGTGTTACATGGCAAGTGTTTTCTTTATGCAAATGCTTCAAAATAGCAATGGCTATGATATGGGGATGTACCAAAACCCAATGTACCAAAGCCCAATGGGAGGATGTGGTTGCAGCAACTGCACTCAAGATGACAACTACGGCTATCCACCAATCTACTAAATTTTGATAAAGGTGTTCGAGGAGTAAGGATTACATATCGCTTTCTCGAGCATCTTTTTTTGATAGCGGAAAGCTGAAAGCGGAAAGCTGAAAGCGGAAAGCTGAAACTTTTAACGTTGATATGTTGGAAAACTTAGTTGGACGGTTGGACGGTTGGACGGTTGGACGGGAAAACTTAAAACTTAAAAGTGGAAAGTGGAAAGGAAAATAATGAGCTATTCTAAACAATAATTCTAAATTCTAAATGAGACTGTGAAGAAAAGTCTGTAAATTATTAATTGTGTGCAAAGCACACATAGGTCATCCTGGAGCGTAGCGAAGGATCTTGACCCCAGAGGAATACCCAAGCCCTGGCGGCTGACGGCTGAACGCTGATCGCTGGCCGTAGGCCCCGTCATCCTATACCACAGCGAAGGATCTAAGGCCACGGAGCCATGCGCCAGATGGTGACGGAACCTCGTCAGGAGTCATCTTTTTGAAAAAGCCACCATTGGTGGCAGAGTGCTGATAGCTGACCGCTGATGGCTAAAGCACTTTCCGGGCTTTATTGATTAATAATCATACTAATCTCTACATTTAGCTCATTAAATACAGCGAAAGTTTTCTTTTGAAACCCGTCAATAGCATTTCGGTATTCTTTCATTTCTCTTGTCATAAGAAGTCCTTGATATTCTTTTGTAAGAGAAGTCATTAAGGATTGCTTTTTTTCTGGAGATGCAGCCATATTGACAATCTTCACTTGTTTTGCTTCGTAGTTTTTTACGAGAGTACCTAATTTAGGATGTGCGTAAAGCTCTCTTCTTTTTTTATTCATCAGCTGGTATTCTTTTGTTTCCATCAATTCCTTTGCCATTGCTTTTCCAATCGCTTTAAGGCTCATAAAATCCCTCCTATGCTATTTCTTTATTGTATTAGATAAGTCGCAAATAGGTTCCTATTATAGGCTTTGGTGAGGATAAAGAAGTGCAGTTTTGGGTAACAATATTCATAGGTAGCATAGGAAAAACAAGGAATTTGCCTTGAAAATATCTAGGCTAGCTTATTGAGGTATGCTATAATGAAAGCAAAGAACGAAAAGGAGAATGAAAATGTCAAATTCTCATATGGATGCCTATCTATTTTGTATACATTGTGATAATGAAACGAAACATAGTATTCACTATAAGAGCAATAAGATCAATATGATTAAATGTACTAGTTGCGGTGTAGAGGTAAAAATTGATCAAGATTACGTACAAAAGCACTTTAAAGAAGAATTTGTTCATAGAGTTTTGACAAAGCCTGCTAGAATGACAAAGGAAATGGAAGCAGACCTGACAGGGTTTTTGAAGAGTTTACCATTTCGAGTAGTGACAAAACCTTTTAGGGTATATAGAGAATTTAAAGAATAGTGTAGCGCTTTGCGCAATGAGCAGTTGAAAATTAAGAATTTACAATTAAGATAAAGCCTTATAGGCTTTTTATGAAGAGATTTAAGTGGTCTTTGTCAAGCTGTGCTTTTGCAAAGGTTTATAATATTGACAAGTTACCAAGAGAATCAAAAGGAGTTTTACATGCGAATAGGAATAGGGTACGATGTTCATAAATTAGTGGAAGATCGAGATTTGATCATAGGCGGGGTGAAAATTCCTCATTGTAAAGGATTATTAGGTCATTCAGATGCGGATGTATTAATACACGCTATTATGGATGCTATTTTAGGAGCTCTTGGCCTAGGTGATATCGGCAAGCATTTTCCAGATACAGATGAAAAATACAAAGGTGCAAATAGCATGGAGCTACTTGGACATGTATATACATTAATGATAGATTATTCTTACACTATAGGAAATATTGATGGAATTATTGTAGCGCAAAAACCTAAGATGGCGCCTCATATAGAAACTATGAAAGAAAATATTGCAGGAGTTCTTCAAATACCAAAAGAAGATGTGAATATAAAAGCTACTACAGAAGAAGGACTAGGCTTTACAGGTACAGAAGAGGGCATAGCTAGTCACGCGGCAGTAATTTTAAAGCGGAAAGCTGAATGCTGAAAGCGGAAAACTGAGTGGTTGGACGGGAGAATTTAAAAGTGGAAAGCTGAATGCTGAAAGCGGAAGAAAAACTCGCCTTTAGGCGAGGTGTTTTTAACTATCTAGAGTTCATGTCCACCTATCTATTCAGATACCACTTTTCCGTGCTTTTTATATATTAGAAAGTTCTACTTTAGACTCTAGCTCTTGCTAGTCATCCTGAGCGCAAGCGAAGGATCTTGACCCAAAAGGAATCCAAATGCTAGTGACTAAAGACTAATGACTAATGACTAAAGACTAGCTAGCGGCTAATGCGCCACAGGCGCTATTCTTGTAACTTTATGTTTAAGTATAGTTGATGACAATCGTTGAACTATTGTTCGACAATTGTTCAACTATAGGTTAACGCACGGATTCTGTCTGATTACTTACTATTACTATTGAACAAACAAGGAGCGAAAAATGAAATTATATAACACAATTCACCAACAGAAAGAAGAATTTAAGCCTATTGAAGAGAATAAGGTGAAAATGTATGTATGTGGACCTACGGTTTATAACTTTTTTCATATTGGTAATGCTAGGCCTTTTATTATTTTTGATGTTTTAAGAAGGTATTTTGAATATATAGGATATGAAGTTACTTATATACAGAACTTTACAGATGTAGATGATAAAATTATTAATAAAGCCATTGAAGAAGGTGTGGAAGCATCGGAAATCTCTGAAAGATATATTGAAGAGTATTTTATTGATGCCGATGGTTTAGGAGTCAAAAGGGCCACAATGCACCCTAAAGTCAGTGAAAATATGGACGCTATTATTTCCTTTGTTCAAAAATTGGTGGATAAAGGTCTAGCCTATAATGTAGATGGAAATGTATATTACAGGGTAAACAGATTTAAAGAATACGGCAAATTGTCTAAACAATCTATTGAAGATCTAGAGCAAGGCGCAAGAATTTCTATCAGTGAAGAAAAAGAAGACCCTCTTGATTTTGCACTATGGAAAAAGGAAAAACCAGGGGAACCTTCATGGGAAAGTCCATGGGGAAATGGTAGACCAGGTTGGCATATTGAGTGCTCCGCAATGAGTCAAAAGTACTTAGGCGACACGATAGACATCCATGGAGGTGGACAGGATTTAATTTTCCCTCACCATGAGAATGAAATTGCGCAAACAGAAGGGGTTACAGATAAAACATTTTCAAATTATTGGATTCACAATGGCTATATCAATATAAATAACGAAAAAATGTCCAAATCTAAGGGGAATTTTTTTACTATTCGAGACATTTCCCAGGAAATCGACTTAGAAGTAGTGCGTTTTTTCATGTTAAGCGCCCATTATCGTCATCCAATTAACTTTAGTAAAGATTTACTAGAACAATCGAACACAGCATTAAATAGATTGTACAATACTAGAGATCATTTGTTGTTCTTATTGGAAAAAGCAAAAGAAAATAACAATGAAATAGAACCATGGGCTTTGAGATTGCCAAAATACAAAGAAGCTTTTAAAAATGCTATGGAAGACGATATCAATACGGCTGAAGCTATTGCAGTAATCTTTGAATTGATTAAAGCGATTAATACCAATATCGACGAGAAGAGCAACAAAATAACAGTGAAAGCCTCATTAGATCTTTTTACAGAATTGACAGGAGTCCTAGGAATTGTGACAAAAAAAGAAGAGAAACTATTAGATGTTGAAATCGAAGAAATGATAGAGCGAAGACAAATTGCTCGAAGCCAAAAGGACTTTGCCTTATCTGATCAAATACGAGATGAATTAAAAGACAAAGGCATTGTTTTAGAAGATACAAGAGAAGGTGTAAAGTGGAAGAGAATTTAGAAAATCAAGATTGTTTTGACCTGTTTTCAAAGAACCTTTCCTTAAAAGAGGTCAAAGCCATGAATCCACTCACCTTAGCCTATATAGGAGATGCAGTGTATGAAATCTGTATCAGAAAATATTTAGTTTTAAAACACCCTATTAAGGTAAATGAGCTCAATAAAAAGTGCATAAAATTTGTGAAGGCTACTGCACAAAAGAGTGTTGTAAATGCTATAGAAGGGGAATTAACAGAAGAAGAGATTCGCATAATAAAAAGAGGCAGAAACTCCTCTCCAAAAACCGTTCCCAAACACACCCAATTAATAGACTACAAGCTAGCCACAGGGTTCGAAGCTTTACTGGGCTATTTGTATTTACTTGGAGATCAAAAAAGACTTGAATATATTATAGAACAAGCAATAAAAATAACGTTAGCTGATAGTATATAGCTAGCGTTTTTTTATTTGGTGAATCTTTCTAGCTAGAAAGCTGGAATATTGAGATTTTGCAAAGTTGAAAGCGGAATGGTGAAAGCTGAAAACTCGCCTATAGGCGAGAAATTTAAATTCTCATTATCTCATTGATGGAAAACTATTATTTATCCTTTTGCTCTACAAGTTTTATAAATGCTACCAATAGTAGCTAAAGAGTTCCGCTGTCCGCTATTTATACAAAAAGAAATAACACTCATGCGTTATTTCTTTTTGTATAAATAAGACAATTAAACATAAAATAACCTTGAAAATTTTAAACACATTCGTGTCAATGTTTTAATATGTAGGAGGTTCATTATGAAAGTTAGGAAGAAAAGACAGATTACTTTACTGTTAACTTTAACAATTCTCGCTTTCCTATTTGTAGAAGGATCCGTATTAGCGCAAAATGCCATCTACTATGGAAGCGATCCTGATGCAGTTGGAAAAGTTCAAAGAAAATTAAAAGAATGGGGCTATTATGACTACGGTGTAGACGGATATTATGGCTGGAGAACAGAAGAGGCTGTAAAAAAGTTTCAGCGAAAAAATGGCTTGGATGTAGACGGAATTTGTGGTGCAAATACATTAAAGGAATTGGGTTTAGGGAATCTAGTCAATAAAAGTAGGAGCACTTCTTCTCCAAAGAAAGCAAGTGGAAATAGGAGTGAAGCCCGTTTACTAGCACAATGTATCAATGGAGAAGCGAGAGGAGAACCTTATGTAGGACAAGTTGCAGTAGCCGCAGTTATTTTAAATCGAGTAAATCATCCTGAATTCCCTAATAGCATAAGTGGTGTAATTTATCAACCAGGGGCATTTGATGCAGTTTCAGATGGTCAAATATACCTAGAGCCTTCAGAGTCCTCCGTTAAGGCTGCAAATGATGCATTGGCTGGCTGGGATCCTTCTGGTGGGGCTATATACTATTACAATCCAGTAACGTCTACGAATCAGTGGATATTATCTAGGCCGATTATTGCAGAAATTGGAAAGCACGTATTTTGTGATTAGGGGGGATATTTATGAAGAATAAAAATATTATTATCGGTGTTCTCTTGGTAGCTTTAATAGGCATTGGTGTATTCGGTTATCAACAAAGACAGGAGACAACAAGCTACCGAACAAGATTAGAAAATAATTATCAATATGATTTTCAATCATTGCTCAGTACTGTAAAAAATATAGAGACCAATATGTCAAAGGCTATAGTCAGTTCATCTCACTCTATGTCTGTTGAACTGTTGACAGAAGTTTGGAGACAGGCCGATTTAGCTCAAACCTATTTGGGTAGATTGCCACTTACTCACTCTACACTAAAGGATACAGCTAAGTTTTTAAATCAAGTTGGAGATTTTTCGTATTCAATGGCAAAAATTCATATGGACTCTGGAACTTTGACGAAAGAACAGCGAAATGATTTTCAAAGGCTAAATAATAGTTGTAGTTATTTATCTCAACAATTACAGGAAATGAATGAAAGCGTCACCTCAGGAGAGATTACATTTGCAGAAGGCTCTAGAGAAAGCAATGAAGGAAATTTAGATGAAGCAGCTGAAAATCTAGTTATGAGAAACTTTACAACAGTACAAAAAGAAATGGAAGATTACCCTAAGTTAATATATGATGGACCTTTTTCGGATCACATTTCAGAAGTGGAACCTAAGTGGATAGAAGGGGAAAAAATTACAATAGAAGAAGGCCAGAAAAAGGCAATTGAGTTTATCGGTAGTGAAAATGTTGAAGAGGTAGAAAGCTCTGGTAATGTTGAGGGTGTCATAAAAGCGTATAAGTATAATATTAAAATAAAAGATCAAGAGGAAAGCGCATATGTAGAGATCACACAAAAGGGTGGTCATGTGCTTAAAGCGATGATGAATAGAGTACCTCATCAGCAGAAATTATCTATGAAAGAAGCCCAAAAGAAGGCAGATGAATTCTTAAAAGAAAAAGGATACAAAAATATGGAGAACTCCTATTATCAAAAATATTCTAATGTAGGCGTATTCAATTATGCTTATACAGAAGGAGATGTCCTTTGTTATCCTGATTTGATTAAAGTTCAAATAGCCCTTGATAATGGCGGATTTTTAGGAATCGAAGCGCAGGGTTTCCACTACGCTCATCATGAGAGAGAAATAGAAAAGCCTGTCATTACGATGGAACAAGCGAAAGAGAATCTAGTAAAGGACTTTGAATTAACCAGTGAACGACTGGCCATTATACCAACAGATTTTAAATCAGAAGTACTTTGCTATGAATTAAAGGGAACCTATAATTACAAATGGTTTATCATTTATATCAATGCAAAAACCGGCGAAGAAGAACAAATACTTCAAATTATAGAGGCAGATGAATCGGTGTTAACTCTATAACTGCGGAATGCGGAAAGTGGAAAGCAGAAAGCAGAAAGGAAAAACTTTACTCGCCTATAGGCGAGATATATAAGATCCTTCGCTGCGCTCAAGGATGACAGAGTAGTTCGTTGGAGTCGGCTCTAGATGCCAAAGGCACTTAATAGACCCAAGCTACTGCTTATGTCATCCTTGAGGAGCTTGCGACGAAGGATCTTTTGTTTTTAACAACGATTGTTCAAGACCGAAAAGCGCTTTTTAGAACTATACAACTTGGAACTTTTTCATGTATAATAGACATATCAATACATGAGAGGAAGTAGTAAATGAAAATTGGAATCGTTGGCTTACCAAATGTAGGTAAGAGTACTTTGTTTAATGCAATAACAAAAGCAGGAGCCCAGTCAGCAAATTATCCCTTTTGCACAATTGAACCAAATGTTGGCGTAGTATCTGTTCCTGATTACAGATTAGATAAATTAGTAGCTTTATATAATAGTGAAAAGACCGTACCAACAGCTATTGAGTTCTTTGACATTGCTGGTCTAGTAAAGGGAGCTAGTAAAGGCGAGGGTCTAGGCAACAAGTTTTTGGCTAATATCCGTGAAGTAGATGCCATTGCTCATGTGGTAAGATGTTTTGAAGATACGAATATTGTTCACGTAGATGGTAAAGTAGATCCTACTCGAGATCTAGAGACCATCAATCTTGAATTAATATTTTCAGATTTAGAAGTATTAGAAAGAAGAATTCAAAAAACTTCTAAAAATGCGAAATCAGGCAATAAAGGCGATAAAGTAGAATTAGAAATTCTCATAAAGATTAAAGAGATATTAGAAGGGGGCAAGTTTGCCTCAGAAAAGAACTTTGATGAAGATGAGTGGGAAATCATTAAATCTCTTCAGCTGCTCACTACAAAACCTGTCCTTTACATTGCAAATGTCTCAGAAGAAGACGTAGCAAGTGAAGACAATGAAATGGTCAAGGCCTTAAAAGAGTATGTCAAAGATGAGGGTTCAGAAGTAATAAAAATCTGTGCTAGTATTGAAGAAGAAATATCTCAGTTTGAGCCAGAAGAAAAAGAAGAGTTTTTAAGGGAATTAGGTTTATCTGAGTCGGGATTAGACAAAGTAATCAAATCCGGTTATAAACTGCTAGGTTTAATTACTTATATTACAGCAGGACCAAAGGAAGTAAGGGCGTGGACTATAACGGAGGGAACAAAAGCCCCACAAGCCGCTGGAAAAATTCATACTGATTTTGAACGAGGATTTATCCGGGCAGAGATTACCCCTTATGAAAAATTAATGGAAGCAGGTTCCGACGTAAAAGCAAAAGAATTAGGCTGGACCCGAGTAGAAGGAAAAGACTATGAAGTCAAAGACGGCGATGTAATACTTTTCCGATTCAATGTTTAATTTGAGTGGTGAGACGTGAGAAATGTAGGCTACTAGTAGCCTACATTTTTAATTTTAAGTCCTCTTTATATATAATTGAATTTTTAATCTATAAGACTTGCCTCTAGCTCCTGCCCAGTCATCCTGAGCGTAAGCGAAGGATCTTGACCCCAAAGAAATACCCCAATACTAGTGACTAAATACGAAAGACTAGCGACTAATAACCAGCGACTAAAGCGTCGAAGGCACGTTCTCTTGTGCTTCGCTATATAATTCTTCTATTACTACATCAAACCGTTCCATCAAATCTAAATCCATTGAATTTATATCTGTGCAGTTATCGTTTATCACAGATACTACAGGACGAAGAACATATTTAGGGTTCGTTTTTTTGATTACTGCAAGATCCTTATTGCTTAATCTGACTATGCTACCTACAGGGTAAGGATTGATTCTCTTGATAAACGAGCTTACCATGTTTAAATCAAAATCTGTTCCACAAGAACCCATAAGTAATTCTAAAGCTTCGTTTGGTGATACCGCTTTTCTATAAGCTCTATCAGAAGTTAAGGCTTCATATACATCGCAAATGGAAACTATTTTTGCAAAAGGAGATATATTTTTTGCTTTTAAATTATTAGGATAACCTAAGCCATTGGCTTTTTCGTGATGTTCATAAACAATTGATAGAGCAATAGAATCGATATTCACTTGATTTTTCAAATAGTCATAACCTAGTTTAGGATGTTCTTTTATTATTGCAAATTCTTCAAAGGTCAATTTTCCTGGTTTTAACAAAATTTCTGTTGGAATAAATAATTTCCCGAGATCATGAAGGAGTGTACCCACTGTTATAGATTGCAATTGTTTTTTTTCATAACCAAGTTCTATTGCTAATACGATTGCCAATAATGCTGTATTCACGGAGTGGTTGTAGGTATCGTTGTCTCTATTTTTTATATCAACTAAATGAAAACCAATTTGCTTAGTAAATAATACATTATCTACTAATTCACCAGCTAAAGATGAAATATTATTTATGATTTCATTACTTTTTACTGAACTAGGATTGCTTTCAGTAGATAGTTTGTGTAATTGTTTGAAGCTTTCTTTTATTGTATAAATTGCCCTTTTTTTTAACTCTGGTCTGATGATATTGTCAATTAATTGCTCGCTATATGAATCCTCAATATATAAAAACTCTACTCCGTTTTTTCGTGCGGTATCAATCATCTTTTCATGCAAAGGATATCCGGCTCTGAGTAGCAAAGCCCCACTTTTACTATATATGGTTTTCGATAATATTGCCCCTGGCAAGATCGAATTTATTGGCACCAATCTCATTTGTTATCGACCTTTCTAGATTTATTATCTATCATACTATTTTTAATCACTTACTGAATTTGAAAAATATTTGAAAAATATTTGATATATATTTGATATTTATAAAAACAATATCGACAAATTTTGATAATAGTTAATAATTTGTGTCGAAATATATTAATTAATAAAAGAAAAACACGATATAGTACATATAGTATTAATAGGAGGAATTGCCATGGAACAATTTATCGTATTTATAAACAATGGTCAACATTTTGCTCTTGATATTTCAAAAATTGAGCGGATCATAGAATTTCAACAGCCTAAGAAAATACCAGAAGCATCTGATTATTTACTAGGTGTGATACAACATAATGGCGAAATTTTACCTATTATTGATTTGACAAAGAGATTATATAATAACGACTCTCTAAATTCAGACAGTAAAAAGGTGATTGTCGCTGCATGGAAAGAAAAGCAAATGGGATTTGTAGTAGAAGATATTAAGGAAATAAGCAGTTTTGAACCAAATCAATATGAAAAAATGAATCGAGATATATCTATTTCAAAAGCATATATTAGAGGTTTTATTAAGACAAATGACGATATTATCATTGTTTTAGATATAGATCGATTGTTTACCCTTGAGCAAGAAAAAGAAATTAGAGAAGGTATTGAGTATGCCCTTTAAATTGGAATATCACTTCTCCACAGAAAGAGTGGTGAAGAACCGTGTCTGATGAAATAAAAGTGGGGATCTCAGACTATAAAATAGGAGAATCGCCTGATAAATTGATTACTTTAGGATTAGGCTCCTGTGTGGGAATTGCCATCTACAATAAAAGTAGCAAAGTAGGAGGTCTAAGCCATATTATGTTGCCTGACAGTACTTTTTTTATGAAAGATTTAAAACCTGAAAAGTTTGCTGATTTAGCGATACCTAAGATGGTGAGCGAGATTACAAAGGGTAGATCCTATGCAAATCTAGTAGCTAAGATTGCAGGAGGAGCCAGTATGTTTAATTTTGCCGATAAAAAAACAAATACCAATATTGGGGAACGAAATGTGTTGGCTGTCCAACAAAAGCTAAAAGAATTAGGCATTCCTATTTTGGCTAGTGATACAGGTGGGAGCATAGGAAGGACTATGATTGTGGATTTAGAGAGTTTTGTAGTGAAAATAAGAACAGCAAATAGAGAAATAACAATATTATAGCTCTCAAAGAAGTCAATATGAATTAGCTAAATAAAGGGAGACAAATATGAATACAAAATTACTAATCGTCGATGATTCTGCTTTCATGAGAAAAGTGATTTCCGATTCTGTAAAAGAAATGCAAGGAATAGAAGTAGCTGGCATTGCTCGTGATGGACTAGATGCTCTAGAAATTATTCCAAAACTTAAACCAGACATCATCACCTTAGATGTAGAAATGCCTAAATTAAATGGGCTAGAAACATTAAAAATTATTAAAGAAAAATACAATATTCCGGTGATTATGATCAGTTCTCATACTGGAGCCGATATTACGATTGAAGCTCTTCAGATAGGAGCTGTAGATTTTATTGAAAAACCGCAAGATATTAAATCGAACCTGGGTGATTTAAAAGTAGAATTAGAAAATAAAATCAAATCTGTTTTAGGGAAAAGGGAAAGTAAGCATTTCAATAAACAGAATAATAGCAGTACATCTTATGGACAAACACATGAGATCGAAGCAGTAGTCATAGGAGCATCTACTGGTGGGCCTAAGGCCCTTACTCAACTTATTCATAAATTGCCCTCAAAAGCTAGGGTACCTATTTTTATTGTTCAACATATGCCAAAAGGCTTTACTACCTCTTTTGCAGCAAGATTAGATCGTGAAACATCTCTTAAAGTGGTAGAAGCAGAGGAAGGTATGCTCATACAAGCGGGAACGGTATACCTTGCCCCTGGAGATTTTCATATGACAATAGATAAAAATAGAATTCGATTGAATAAAGAAGATAAGATTTACGGGGTTCGACCAGCAGTAGATTATCTGTTTTCAAGTGCTGCAAAAGTATACAAAAACAAATTACTAGCCGTAATAATGACAGGAATGGGCAGAGATGGAACCATAGGTCTTAAAGAAATCAAAAAAGCTGGAGGATATACCATCGCTCAGAGTGAAGAGTCTTGTGTGGTCTTTGGTATGCCGGGACACGCCATATCTTCTAATGTCATTGATAAGATTATGAACTTACCAGATATTGCAAGCAGTATAAGTAGACATGTAGGGGTGTTGAGATGAATTTAGACTTTGATTTCTTCTACAGTTGGGTTAAATCAAATTTACATATAGACTTAAATGCATATAAGGAAAAACAGCTTCAGAGAAGAATTGCTACAATCATGAAAAATTCTGGGGCATCTGATCTAAGAGAATATGCAAAACTCATTAGCCAAGATCAGGAAACAAAAAATATATTTCTAGATTATATCACCATTAATGTTACAGAGTTTTTTCGAAATAAAGAGATTTTTGAACAATATGAAGCAGTAATAAAAGATGTGCTTATTCCTAGATTTAGAAGTATAAATATTTGGAGTGCAGCTTGCTCCGTAGGCGCAGAACCTTACTCTATAGCAATAATACTAGATAAATACAATTTATATAAAGGAAATAAGATTCTTGCAACAGATATTGATGATAATATCCTGAAGAAAGCTCAGAAGGGAGTATTTTACGATCATCAGTTGAAAAATGTAAGCTCAAAAGATTTGGCTCATTATTTTATGCAACAGGACAATCAGTATGTTATTGATGAAAAAATTAAGAATATGGTGTCCTTTAAAAAACACGATCTCATACTAGATCAATACGAAAAGAATCTGCATTCCGTAGTGTGTAGAAATGTAACGATTTATTTTAAAAACGAAGCCAAAGATCAAATTTATGCAAAGATAAGTCAATCTCTAGTTTCCGGAGGAGTACTTTTTACAGGTGCCACTGAAAGCATCTACAATCCAAAGGAAATTGGATTAAAAAAATTATCTACATTTATTTATGAAAAGATATAGTTTATAGATAGGAGGGTTACACATGGACGACAATAGTAAATATCGGGATTTGTTTTTTGAGGAAACAGATGAGTACTTGCAGACTTTAAATGATTGTTTGCTCCAATTAGAGAAAGATTCTCAAGATAGCAGCCTCATAGATGAAATCTTTAGAGCAGCCCATACTCTTAAGGGAATGGCAGCCACAATGGGATACGAAAGCATGGCAGAATTAACTCACCATATGGAGAATGTGTTGGAATTATTTCGCAGTGGAGCTTCTACAATTGATTCTGAAATCATCAGTTTACTTCTAAGTTGCTTAGACAAATTATCTGAAATTGTAGAAGATCTAAGGGAAGAGAAGTATACGGATTTTGATATTGAGGACTTGGTAAAAGTTCTTGACCAAGTAGCCAAGCAAAACAACACACAGGATAATGAAGAGGAAGAAGAGTCGACTTTTAGGATGGATGAGGATATAAGTGACACGGATTTATTTGTTATAAAAAATGCTCAAGACAAGGAGTACAATGCTTTCCATATAGGTGTTCGCATTTCTAAGGACAGTCTTTTAAAAGGGGCAAGGGCTTTTTTAATCATCAATAGACTAGAACAAGGAGGAGAAATTCTCCAATTAAGCCCTTCAGCGGAAGATCTAGAAGAGGGTAATTTTGAAGATCGATTTACATTAATTTATCTAACAAGGCTTGAAGGATCTGAAATAGAGGAGACTATTGGAAATATAGCAGAGATTGAACAAGTAATCATCGAGAGCGTAGAAAAGAGTGAAGTTGCTGCCACCTTAACTGTTGCAGAAGAGGTTCCTAAAGAGGAAATCCAGGAATCAAATATTACTCCTATGCCTGCAAATAAGATTGAAAAGAACAAAGACAAAAATAATGCTCATCATGTTAATCAATCCATACGAGTAGACCTGAGTAAGTTGGATAGTTTTATGAATTTGGTCTCGGAACTGGTAATCTATAGAACTCGATTAGAAGACCTTTGTACGGATTTTAAAACTACGGAAATCAATGAACACTTAGAACATGTTGCAAGAATCACCTCGGAGCTACAGGATTTAGTCTTGAAGATTCGAATGCAGCCAGTAAATGTAGTATTTAATCGGTTCCCAAGGATGATTCGAGATTTATCTAAAGAATTAAACAAAGAAATTGAACTGGTCATAGAAGGTGAAGATACAGAGTTAGACCGAACAGTGGTCTCTGAAATTGGCGAGCCTTTGATACATTTACTTCGAAATGCAGCAGATCACGGTATAGAATCCGTAGAAGAGAGAGTGGCTTTAGGAAAGCCTGAAGTAGGAACTGTGAAGCTTTCTGCTTATCAAGAAGGTAATCGCGTAGTTATAACTGTTAGCGATGACGGAAAAGGCATTGATCCAGAAGCAGTACAGCAAAGCGCCATGAGAAAAGGCATTAGTACAGAAGGTATGAGCCCTAGAGACATGGTGAACCTGATTTTTAGTCAGGGATTTTCTACGGCAAAAGAAGTAACCAATGTCTCAGGTAGAGGCGTAGGAATGGATGTGGTCAAGCAGAAAATCATCAAATTAGGTGGTAGCATAGAGGTACAAACAGAAGTCAATAAGGGAAGCACTTTTGTCATTAAATTGCCACTGACCTTATCTATTATCCAGGCCCTTCTTGTAAATGTAGGGGAAGAGACTTTTGCTCTGCCACTAGGCGTTATTGAAAAAGTTGTAAAAGTAGAAAAAGACGAAATTTTGCAATCTCATAATAGTGAGGTTTATATTTATAGAAATAAGGCCATTCCAATTATAAGGGTAAATAAAAGTTTGGGTATTGAATCTGAACGAACAAATAAACATATTATCCTAGTTTTATTAGGAGATCAATATTATGGACTCCTAGTAGATGATCTAATAGGACAACAAGAAATCGTTATTAAAAAGCTTAGTAGAGTTCTCGGCAAAATGAGAGAGTATCTAGGCGCCACCATACTTGGAGATGGAGATATTACCCTTATTTTAGATGTGAGCAATCTAAGCAAAGATGTGAAAGGAGAATATCTTGAATAAGGATAATTATACTCTTTTACAAATTGATACGATAAAGGAATTGGCAAATGTTGGTGGGGGAAATGCAGCTACGAGCATATCTCAATTAATAGGCAAACCTGTTAGTATGGAAGTACCTACTATTGAAATCTTAAATTACAATAATGTATTTAATAAAATCATGCCTGAAGATACCTTGATTGATGCTATTATGATGAGAATGTTAGGAGACGCAGAAGGGATTTACTTATTTGTAACCAGGCCAGAAGCATCTAAAGCCTTGATTCAAATGATGTTGCCTGATTTTATAAAAGAGAAAAATGAAGAATTAAATCATTCGACCTTGAAGGAATTAGTCAATATTGTAGTATCTTCTTATTTAAATGCCATCTCAAAGATGGTCAATGTAAATCTCATTTCTTCTGTACCTTCATTAAGTGAGGATATGTTTGGAGCGATACTAAGTAGTGCTTATATAGAGTCTGAGCAATACGACGAAAATATTATGATTATAAAAAATGAATTTCTTTATCAAGGTGAGAGAATAGAGTCTTCTTTATACTTTATTCCCAAACCAGGCGTGCTAAAAAAATTATTCAAAATATTAGGTGTTTGAAAGGAGAAAAGATCATGTCAAAGAGAATTTTAATAGTAGATGATGCGATTTTTATGAGGATGAAATTAAAGGATATATTAGAAAAGGGTGGATACGAGGTCGTTGCAGAAGCTCAAAACGGTGTCGAAGCTGTAGAGAAATTTAAAACAGAAAATCCAGATTTAGTAACTATGGATATCACTATGCCAGAGATGGATGGCATTGCTGCATTAAAGAGCATCAAAGAAGTAAATCCTAATGCTAAAGTTATTATGTGTAGTGCAATGGGACAACAATCTATGGTAATGGATGCCATAAGAGCTGGAGCCCTAGACTTTATCGTCAAACCTTTTGATAATGACCGAGTCATACAATCAATTGATAAAGCGTTACAGTAATGGAGTTGAAAAAAATGCAGATTATTGTATTCACATTAAATGACAAATACTATGCTATAAATACAGAACATGTAGAGGAAATTAGTAGAAATATCCCTTCTACAAGGGTACCTAGTGCACCCTACTGGATTGAAGGTCTTATTAATTTAAGAGGAAATGTAGTATCTCTCGTTAATTTATGTAAACTTTTGCGCAAAGAAGATGATAGATGCTATAATAATATTATTCTTATTAATGATGAAGATGAAAAAGTAGGTCTTTTAGTAAAAGATGTTATTGAGGTTATCGAGATAGAAGCAGATAATATTGAAAGGGTTCATACACAAGTAGTTGATGGAATAGTAGGTATCATTCAACTAAATGAGTACATTGTCAATATCATCGATATAGGGATATTACTTGCTGAAAATGAGGGATAGATTTGAATGAAGTCTTATCACAACAAGAAATAGACACGCTGTTACAAGCATTAAATACTGGAGAACTAGACCCAGAAGCTGTAAAGCTGGATGAAGAAAAAAATCGCGTCAAACCTTATGATTTTAGGCGCCCAATTAAACTTTCAAAGGAATACATTAATACATTGCATATGATTTTTGAGAATTTCTCAAAAATCGCTGGCAATTTATTGACAAGTCAGATCCGCGTCAATGCTGCTTTGAGTTTGGGAGCTGTAGAGCAAATTAGTTTTGATGAATTCATTCGTTCAACTCCTAATCCAACAATGCTAGGTGTATTTCATTCAAAGCCTTTAAATGGGAATCAAATGTTAGAATTAAACCCCCAACTTTGCATGCAGATTGTTGAACTCATGTGTGGTGGGTCTCAAAGTGATTTTAGTAAAAATATATCTAGAAAAGACGTCTTTACGGATATTGAAGTGGGAATACTGGAGGAAGTCATTTCGAGTTTGTTAAAAGCCTTTGAAGCAGCATGGAACGAAATTGCAGAAATTGAGACGGTTATTGATGATTTAGAGACAAACCCCCAATTAATTCAAAATATGTCACCTAATGAACCAGTTGTATTAATAAGTTTTTCCGTAGTGATACATGAACACAAGAGTTTTATGAATATATGTATACCTTATATGTCCATTGAAAGTATTATGGAAAAATTAAGTTTAAAAAACTGGTTTGATTTAGATAAGAATCAAAGCAATGAAAATAGAGGATTAATAGAACAAAGTCTAATCCATTCTGATGTAGAATTAAAAGTGGAGTTGGGAAGGACCATTATTACTATAGATGATTTCTTGCAACTAGAAGAAGGAGATATTATACAGTTAGATATTCAAACAAATTCTCCACTTCGAATGTGCGTAGAGAATCAGTTGCACTATTATGTTAGACCTGGTGAAATGAACGGAAAATTAGCAGTAGAAGTATTACAATATGTAGAAGAGGATGTTGAGCAATGAACCAAAACTTTTTATCTCAAGAGGAAATAGACGCTCTACTAGGCAGTAGTTCTGTAGATGAAGAAGAGTCTCAGTTAAGTGAAACAGAAAAAGACATTATTGGAGAAGTTGGTAATATCTCTATGTCTACAGCAGCAACAACCCTTTCTTCTATACTTAATAAAAAAGTTTTAATAACTACACCCAGGGTTTCCTGGATACCTTTTGAGCAGATTATAAAAGAATGCGATATTCCTAAAGTTGTAGCACATATAAAATATAAAGAAGGACTAAAGGGCATCAATTTACTCATGATGGATGTTACAGATGCCACAATTATTGCAGACTTAATGATGGGTGGAGATGGAACGAATAAAAAGGATGTTCTTTCTGAGCTAGAGTTAAGCGCTGTCGCAGAAGCAATGAACCAGATGATTGGGTCTGCATCTACATCTATGGCTACGATGTTAGGAAGAGATGTAGATATTCTCCCTCCTGATGTTTCCTTATGGGCTAATGAATTAGATTTTGATATTACAGAGATTAGCAAGGAAAATTATATGTGTAAAATTGCATTTGATCTAAATGTAGAAGGATTGATACAAAGTCAGATCATGCAAATTTTTACGAAAGAAACAGTAAATGAAATTTCTACTTTACTCATGGGAGATACTATGGTGACTTCTTCAATAGAACAATCACCCCATTCTTTAGGGGAGCAAGAATACATTGAGGAAATCCCTTCAATAGAGAAAGCAGAAGAGGTAAGTACAGAAAAAATATCCGTACAAAAGCCTGCATTTCCACCTCTTACAAAGCCTTCTGAGGAGAGAAAAGCACCTAGAAACCTAGATTTAATCATGGACGTGCCCCTAGAACTTAGTGTAGTTCTTGGAAAAACCCGCAAGACAATTAAAGAAGTCTTGTCCTTCGGAAATGGTTCCATTATAGAATTAAACAAACTAACCGATGAACCATTAGAAATTTACGTAAATGGAAAACTCATCGCACAAGGCGAAGTTGTAGTTATAAATGAAAACTTCGGCATAAGAATTACGAATATACTCAGTAAAGAGCAAAGAGTGAAGAATCTTAAGTAAGATAGTAAGGTGGTAACGTGGTAAGCAAAACCATAACTCGCCAAAGGCGAGAAGTGGTTTGAGTATTCCACTTACAGCTGTAAACCAAAAAGAAAAAATCCCTTGGGGATTTTTTCTTTTTGGTTTACTATTAAATTATACTCAACAATTCCGATATTAATATACAAAGGTACAAGGAGGATATTTTATGAAAATCAATCATTCTCATAGTCGTTTTATAAGCAATAATCCTTATAAAACACAAGAGCAACGTGAACAGACGACAAATATAAAAAAAGAAAAGAATATTAATATAGAGATTTCGGACTCTGCTAAGTCTTTAGCCCAAAAAATCAATCAAGCGGAAGGTAGCAAGTATGGTGAAAAGGTAGAAGAGATTCGAAAGGCCATTCTCGAAGGCTCCTACAAGGTCTCACCTGATAAAATTGCAGATAAAATTATGAATGCAATAAAAAACCAAAAGGAAAGTGGCAATAATGAATAGTACACAGGAATTAGCCAATCATTTAAAGTCCATTTTAACATTATTACATGAAGAAAAAGAAGCATTGATTCACAATGATGGAAATGCAATTGCTCAAATTGTTGAGAGTAAAAAAAGTTATATTGAAGAATTATCGAATTTAAAAGGCTTAGATATACAAGATAACAATAAAATTATGGCTATTATAGAGCAGATTAATGAATTACAAGAAACGAATTTGCTTTTGACAAAACAAGCCCTTCGTTTTCAAAATAATTTATTAGAGAGTATGTCAAAAAATGTTCAAGGCAGTACAAATACGTACTCTCCTAAGGGGAGCTATGAGTCAAAAAATACAATCAATTTAATTGATCAATCAGTATAGAGGTGGAATATGGGAGGAATTTTTAGTTCATTTAATGCGGCAAATAAAGGTCTTATAGCTCAGCAGACAGCACTCCAGACGGTTATTCACAATATTTCTAATGCTAATACAGAAGGCTTTTCGAGGCAAAGGGTAGATTTAAAAGCAGATATAGCTTCTAACTACACAGGAGTAGGGCAGCTGGGTACAGGAGTCAAGATGGAGTCTATTGTTAGGCTTGTAGACGATTATGTTTCGAAACAAATCAGGCAAGAAAATGGCACTCTAGAACAGTATACAACAAAAGCTCAGGTTCTAGACCAGCTAGAAGTCATCTTTAATGAGCCCTCAAAAACGGGACTCAATTTTAATTTAGGAGAGATGTTTGATAGTTGGCAAGAGCTTAGTTCAAATCCTGAAAATCTTTCATCGAAAACCATCGTTGTAGAAAAATCTAAAACAATGACGGATACCCTAAAGCACATGGCAAGTCAAACAGATTCTTTGATTGCTGAGACAAAAGGACAAATTGAAAAGAATGTACAGGATATGAATTCTATTATCAAACAATTGGATTCTTTAAACAAACAAATATTTAATATATCCCTAAAAGATCAAATTCCAAATGATTTATTAGATCAAAGAGATTTGCTGTTAAGAGATTTGTCTGCTACTGCAGATTTTAAGGCTGATTTTGATACCTATGGTCGTGTAGCAATATCTTTTAATCGTGAGGATTCAGGCTTTGTAGAAGTACTCAATACGGAAGGTGCAAAAAATGTAAATATAAATATCGATGATTCTTCTATTTCAATCTCTGTTGGAGAAGATAAAATCGCAATAACAGTAAGCTCAGGGCAAATAAAAGGGAATACAGAAGCTATTGAGGAGTTAAAGAGTCGGAGAGCAGAGTTAAATAATTTTGCTAAAACAATGGCAGATGCTATAAATACAGTTCATACTGGAGCAGATCCAGCAAATGATTTGTTTTTTACATTTGAAGATGGCGAGTTTGATGCGGCTACGATACAAGTAAATGATAAAATTCAAGAAGACAATAGCCTAGTGCGTACAGGAAAAGCTAGTGATTCGCCAGAAGGAGATGGCTCAAGAGCTTTGGCCATAGCTAGACTTCGAAATACGAAGCTTTCTTTTCAAGAAGGTGCGACTATAGAATACGATATAGATACCATGACGATTAAGAATCAACAGGGTGGTATCACCATTGAAGGAGCTTATTCAGATATCGTCACTAAAGTAGGTATTTCAAAAGAACATGCAGACAATATGGTATCCAATCAAGGAGTCCTTTTAGATCAATTAGAGCAGAGAAGAGAATCTACCTCTGGAGTCTCTATCGATGAAGAAGTGACAAATTTAATTAAGTATCAAAAGTCCTATGAGGCAAATGCCAGAGTGATTTCTGTATTATCTGAGATGCTTGACACATTAATCAATAGAACCGGGGTGTAAGGATTGCGAATAACAAATCAAACATTAAATAAAAATTACTTAAGAAATCTCAATAAAAATCTTGAAAAGATGAAAACGTATCAAAACCAAATATCTTCTGGACAAGAAGTATCTAGACCCTCAGACGATCCTTTGTTGGTGTCAAAGATTATGTCACTAGAAAATAATATTTTGCAAAACGAACAATACAATACAAATATAAATAATACATTAGGTTGGGTGCAAACTCAGGATACAGCATTAAGCGATGTAACAAGAACCCTCCAAAGGGTGAGAGAGCTGATTGTTTACGGTTCAAATGGTACATTGTCAGATACGGACCGAAATGCTATAAAAGATGAGGTACAAATGAAAATTGGTCAGTTAGCAGATATCTTAAATACCAACTTTGACGGTAGGTATATATTTGGAGGGCAAAAAACGACGGAAAGTCCATTTGACGAAAATATGAACTATATAGCAGGGGACGACAACAACGTGACAAGAGAGATTTCTAAAGGTGTTACAATAGAGATTCCTACTGCTGGAAGCCAAATCACTAAGTTAGACAGTAATTACAGTCTTAGTGATGAAGAAAATAAGGACCTGGGCACATTCTTGGAGAATGTTGTTAGCGCATTAAAAGATGGAAGTGCAGATACCCTTTCAAAAAACTTATTAGCAGATATGGACCAGCACCTAGACAATGTAATCCGAGTTCGATCTCAAATTGGTGCAGTATACAATCGATTAGAATCTGCAAAAGATCGAAATGAAACAGAAAACTTAAACTTAAACAGTCTATTATCCCAAAGGCAAGATGTAGATGTAGCTGAAAAATACATGGAATTTAGTAATATGAAAGCCGTATACCAAGCATCGCTTTCTGTAGGAGCGCAAATATTACAACCGAGTTTGCTCGATTACTTGAGGTAAGGTGAAAGTGGAAGGCGGAAAGCGGAACTTTTTAGCTTGTTTTGACGAATATTGCTAAGAGACAGCCAATAGTTGATTATGATTAAAGGGAAAACGTAATGCCTCTGGTATTGTTTTCGCTACACAAATATAATGATTGAATAATGAGGTAGTTTATGCAAATAGAAACAAAATACTTAGGACAAGTTGATATAATAGAGGAAAATATTAAATATTTTGAAATGGGAATTTTAGGGTTTGAGGATGAACATGAATTTGTGTTACTCGAAATTCCTAATAATGATCACTTTTGTTTTCTTCAGAGTATTCATACCAGTTACATTGCCTTCTTAGTCGTAAATCCTTGGGATTTTTTTGAAGATTATGATGTGGAAATTCCTGATGAAGAACTGAAAAAGCTGGGGATTCTTCCTGATCAACAAAATCAAATGGCTATCTATAGTATTGTAACTTTAGGTGATACTCTAAAGGAAAGCACTGCTAACCTCCTTGCACCTGTTCTTATTAATTTAGAAGATAAAAAAGGAAAACAATTTATTCTAAACGATTCGCTATATGCTACAAAACACAAATTATTTCCCCAAGAGATAGGTGAATGATATGCTCATACTCAATCGAAAAGCAGGAGAAAGTATTATTATAGGGGAAAATATTGAGATAAAAATACTAGAAGTAGTAGAAGGAAAAATAAAAATCGGAATCGAAGCACCAAAAAACGTGAACATCCTTAGAAAAGAAGTACAAGACGATGTAAAAGCTGAGAACAAGGCATCTATTGATTCAAAGGTGAACGTATTAGATATACTGAATAAAGTTTGATAAGGTGGTAAGGTAACAAGGTGGTAAGGTGGTAAGGTAACAAGGTGGTAAGGTGGTAAGCAAAAACAATAAGCCACCACTGGTGGCAAAGGTTTTGATTACAATATAGAACAAAGAACTTCGAAAAAGAGCTACCTACGGTAGCCTTTTTTGAATTCAAGCTCATCTTTGTACGAAAAACGATACTAAGAGGTTTAATTCTAAATTCTAAATTGTAAATTCTAAATTGTGCGCACAGCACACCCCCCCGTCATCCTGAGCGCAAGCAAAGGATCTTGACCCAAAAGGAATACCCTAACCCTAGTGACTTAGGACGAATGACTAGAGACTAAAATGCCAAAGGCACTTTTTTAGATTCAAGCTTATCTTTGCATAAAAACTATACTAAGAACGACTAATCCATTGCAATCACTATCAGTGGCTAGAAAGATGATTACTGGTTGCTGTATTTTGAACCTAGATAGTGATATAATAAATATCTAAAGATATTTTAAAATAATTTTCAAATTCACTTTCTATTTTAAAGGTGAAATTTCAGGAGGAAATTATGCAAGTTCAAATTAATGAAGAATGCAAAATAACAGTAAAAAATGACTCTGATGAAATCTTAAAAACCATATACGACAATACCATTGTAAAGGGAATCAATATAAATTATCTAGTGGTAGACGGGCTTCCTGTATACAACAATTTTCCACAATTTATCGACAATAATGTGAAAGTCATAAAAAAGATACAAGTAATCACCCAAAGCATACCTAATCTCATTAAAAGTACACTATTTAGGACAGAAACATACATAAAAGAACTGCTAAAAACATTAGAATCCTTTATAGACAAGCATGAAGAAATGACAAAGAATAGCGCACAAGAATTTACTAATATATTAATCGAAGACATATATCTCATTCAACAAACCCAAATCTACATCAATGCCCTAGTATCCGAAGAAGACACCATAAGAAAATACAGCCTATGGAAAATCTATACCACCCAGGTAAAAAAATTATCGGAGTTAGGCATATCCTTAGAAAAAGCAAAAGACAAAAATATAGAATTCATTCAGATATTTAAAGATATTTTAAATGTATTGGAAGAGATAAAGAGGGCTGCGGAGTTTATTGGAAGCTATATTGTTTTGTGTGGTTGAACGCTGATCGCTGGCCGTAGGCCTCGTCATCCTGAGCGCAAGCGAAGGATCTTACATAACATGTATACTTTTCATGCTTATTATAAACTCAAGGACCACTAAGAGCCACCAACGGTAGCAAAACCTTGATCGCTGATGGCTGGTCCCTGGTGGCTATCTTTATTTACAGCTTTTCCGCTAAATTATGCATAATCTCCGCAGAAGAATTTAGCTCTTCTATGGAAGCTGCAATTTCCTCTAAGCTTGATGCTTGAACTTCGAAATTTTGATTAGAGTCTAAAATCCTATTATTAAGGTTATTTATGGAGTTAGACACATTTTTTAATACATCATCGACTTTTTTAACAGATTCACTAGTAGAACTAGATAATTTTCGAATTTCCTTCGCTACTACATCAAATCCCCTACCATATTCCCCAGCTCGAGCTGCTTCAATGGCGGCATTAAGCCCTAAGAGATTCGTCTGTGAAGAAATCTCCTGGATGAAATTTAATATATTATTGGTATCCTTAGTCTTATTAGTGGATTCCTGTACAATATTTACCATTTCCTGATTGCTATCTACTACTTGCTGAAGATTTACATTTAAATCACTAATGGCCATAGTGATTTGCTCTAAAGAAGATTTAATATTTTCTGCAGCGTTTTGAACCTCTTGTTTACGTTTTAAACTTTTTGCCATAAGTAAATGACCTGCAATTTTGCCATTTTCGTCTTTGATAGGCAAATTGTAAGATTTAAATTTAGCTCCATTCGCTTCAAAATCTCCAATAAATGGTTCTCCGCTTTTAACTGCATCTTTAACCGCTTGGATAATAGAGTCTCCCACTTGACTTTTTAAAGGAACCTCCTCAACATCTCGAACTACTCTGTAACATTCTTCATCTGTAATATATATTGCCGTAGGTTCGTCCATTAATATTGGCAGGTAATCAATTACAGTATGGAATGCATGTAACACTTCGTTGTTAAAAATCTTTTCACTCATTTCATTCACCTCTAGTGATAATATCGGCGACTTGTTTGATTTGTTAAGATAAAATTAAGTGTAATTACAAAATAATATTTATATGAAGTATTTCATAATTATATCCGCATAATTCTAAACGATATAGTCTAATTTTTTATTGACTAATAGTCATCGGAGCCAACTGCGCAAAAAATGATTCAAGAAGAAGTCAAAAATCCATCCTATTCGGATGGATTTTTGGTTTTGCTTTTCTTGCGTTGCTTTACGCATTCGTGTAGCAAGTATTCAATTTGACCATTTATAGAGCGAAAATCGTCTTCTGCCCACTTGGAGATCTCTTCCCATAGATGTGGAGATAAACGTAGCAGCAATTGTTTTTTTGTTTTATCGTTTTTTTCCATGTATTACCTTCAATATAGTGATCCACTATTGACGATTGGTTGAGCATCTTTGTTTCCGCATAAAACGACTAACAAATTGCTCACCATAGCTGCTTTTCTTTCTTCGTCAAGTTCTACAATATTATTTTCATTTAATTTAACTAATGCCATCTCCACCATGCCTACTGCTCCTTCTACAATCATCTGTCTTGCATCGATTATTGCAGAGGCTTGTTGTCTCTGTAGCATAGCTGCTGCAATTTCTGGAGCATAGGCTAAATGGGTGATTCTCGCTTCCATTATCTTTAATCCAGCTACTTCTACTTTAGACTGTATTTCTTCTTGTAATTTTAGTGATACTTCTTGGCTACTCCCCCTTAGGGTTTTTTCGTTATCTTCACCAAAAGTATCGTATGGATAAAGGCGCACAATGTTTCTTAGGGCTGAATCACATTGGATAGAAAGAAACTCTGTGTAATTGTCTACATTAAATACTGCCTTAGCGGTGTTTTCTACTTTCCAGATTACTACAATACCTATGATGATTGGATTGCCTAATGCATCATTTATTTTTTGTCTTTCATTATTTAAAGTCATAGCTTTAAGAGAAATTTTTTTGTTGGAGATGTTTGGTTTATTAATGTTTACTTCTCCAACTCTTGTTTCTACTGTGGAATCTACGGATAAATTACCAGTAGTCGTATTGTTTGTCGCTGGATTTAGAGCAGTTACAAATGGATTGACAAAATAGAAACCTTCTCCTTTTAATGTGCCGTAATACTTTCCAAATAAAGTTAAGACTAATGCTTCATTGGGTCTTAAAATTTTAAGACCCGCGAATATTATTGGGCCAATAATAAAGAAATAAAGCATGCTAAGAGTAGGGAGAATAATTTGAAATATCCCATTCATAAAAGATATGCTGCAGATCAATAAGATTATGGATAGAATCATCAATGCAATATTCAGTAATAAAACACCCATTCCATTTTGCGTTTTCGGTAGAATCTCATTTTCAATAAATTTATTTTTCTCCTCGACCATAATTAAAAACCTCCATTGATATTATTTTGATATCATTATTATATATTAATAGTATAAATATGGCAATAACTCCACACAAAGTAAATAAGAAAAGATAAGAATGGAAGATAATTCTCCCATTTAGCTACTACCAGTGACTAAAATGTTAGTTGTTAAAAGCTAGTAGCTTTTTGAGACCCTAACTATTACCCCAGTCATCCAGAGGCTTTAGCCGAAGGATCACACATATTTAAGTATGAAGTCAAAAATTCTTCTTGATGACATTCAAGTAGGGCAGTATTTATTTTTATTAAATTGACCACCCTATCTCAAATTCTTTAAAACCTAATAAATCAAAAAGTCCCATCCCTGGTAAAACTCGTATCTATTAACTGTAAAGTATTGGAGTGAAAAGTCACCGTCAGGATATGCCTAAAGATAGATTAGCATCTTTACAATTTGAGCATATGATGATAATAAGCTTATATAAGAAAGGAAGAACAACTATCTAATACCTTGCATTAGATATTAAGGGAGGTTTGTAAATGAGGAAACCGAGATGTTTTGCCACTATCAACATGCGAGAAATTAATTGCAAATTTAAGCATGATGACATTGAAATACTGACACTTAATATTAAATATCCAATAGTAAATGTTTATAACAGTCCACGTGCAGAAGAGATGATAAATAATCAAATTAGTATGCAAGTTAATGAATACATCAAATATGCTACAAACACACTTTATAATCAGGCAATGAATACCTATATAGATTCACTGAAAAACAATTTTCCTTTTCATGGTTATGAAGCTTATATGGAATATACAATAACTTATAATGGCAACTGCTTTTTAAGCCTTTATGTCGACAAATATGAATTCACGGGAGGGGCACACGGAAACACGATAAGAACTTCAAACACATGGGAATTATGCACCGGAGAAAGTATTTATCTCTATTGTTTCTTTGAGCCTCATACAGATTATACCCATATGATTATACAGGAAATAATAACACAGACCGGAGAAAACTTAAAAGAAAATCCGGGAATTTACTTTGATGACTACAAAGACCTAATTATAAAAAATTTTAATCCCTACAGCTTTTATATGTCATCTAATGAAATAACCATTTACTATCAGCAATATGATATAGCACCATACTCAACAGGCATTGTTGAATTCACAATTCCATATGTAAAAATAGGGTGGTTCCCGTCCTGTTAGCTATGTGTAAACTAATTCTTTCAAGAGTCGCTGCCCTCTCCAATGATGGATTTAAGCTCCTAAACAGAAAGGACAAATATAAAAATCTCTTATCTAAATTATTAGAAGAGATCCAGGTAGCGTAACAATACAAATATAAGATAACAAGTCTAAATCAATAATTATTTATTAATATCGTTCATTAAAGAAGTATGGTATATTTGCCATGCTTTTTTTGTCTCTATTTTTATAAAATAAGATGGCAGTGGTATTGTGTTTTTTAGTAGGTTTCGTTTTTATATGGTGGAATGGCTAAATGATGCATGTAAACAGTAAGAACTTGAGACATGTCCCCTGAAGACTTTAGCAATTCATTGTTGAGCATCTCGAGACTTTTTATACGGTTTAAAAGTTGTTCTCTTGAAAAGTTTGTGTAGTCCATTACTTGATTCTCCTTATTTTTTATTTATAATTTGAATAAGCATTTCGACAATTTTTGAATCAAATTATGTTCTAGCACCCTTTTAAGAAGTTCAAGGGCTACTAATTTTTGATTTTTTTAAGATAGTAGATAGATATTTGCAAGAAAAGATCTTGATCTTCATATTCTTTAATTGAGTTTTCTTGTGTCTGACCAACTAAAAAAAATTCCACTAAATTTAAAATAGATTTCGCGGTAAGAAATACGAAAAAATTATTTCGCCCCCTATTAACTCCCCCCAAAATCCTCCGATATAAACATCAAGAAGCAAATATCGCGATGTTTCTTTAAAAAACGGCAAGGATGCCAACGAAAATTCAAGGAGGAATTACACATGAGAATTAATAACAACTTATCAGCAATGAACACTTATTCAAGATTAACAAGCGCTAACACTGCAAAGAGCAACTCTTTAGAAAAATTATCTTCAGGTCTTCGAATCAACAAAGCTGGGGATGATGCGGCAGGTTTAGCAATCTCAGAAAAAATGAGAGGCCAAATTGGTGGGTTAAATCAAGCTGTACGAAATGCACAAGACGGTATTTCGTTAATTCAGACTGCGGAAGGTGCTTTAAGCGAAACTCACTCTATTCTTCAAAGAATGAGAGAACTATCCGTACAATCTTCAAATGATACCAACACATTAGATGATCGAAGAGAAATACAAAAAGAAATTGAACAATTAAAATCAGAAATTAATAGAATTTCAGATTCCACAGAATTTAATACTCAAAAATTGCTCAATGGTAGTTTAGGTGCAGTAGGAACATCAAGTGATAAAACAATTGCAGATGTTACAAGTGCAACTGGGTTAAAAGTAGGGAAATATGAATTAACAGTCACTCAAGAAGCTACACAGAGTACTAACACATTTACTGCACCTACTGATTTTACTGCACTTACTAATGATTTCTCAATAAATGGAATTAAAATTGATTTAACAGGAGTAACTAGTGCAACTGATTTTGCAGATAAAGTCAATGCACAAACAGAGAAGACAGGTGTATCAGTAGATAATAATGGTGAGGTGTTTACTGCTAAAGCGTATGGTTCAAGTGCGGAGGTAGTTATTGGAGGTACTGATTATACAGGAGGTACTTTTGTAGCTGGAGACAATGTTGAAGTAAATATCAGTGATGGTGATATGGTAACTGAAGAACTAAAAGGTGTTGGTCAATCAGTAATTTATAGAGGTGCCGAACTAGAAGTAGCTGGAGCTGATAGTGATACCGCTACAATTAACGTAACAAAAAGTGGTGCAGCGTTACATATCGGTGCTAATAAAGATCAAAATATGTTAATAGACATTAACGAAATGAGTACAAAAACACTCGGTAGTAGCACTAATAAAGTTAAAGATATCGACGTATTAACACAGAGTGGTGCAAATGAAGCTATTGCAACACTAGATGAAGCTATCAAATCAGTATCAGCTGAAAGATCTAAACTTGGTGCTACTCAAAATAGATTAGATCACACAATCAACAACTTAACTACAACATCTGAAAACCTATCTGCTGCTGAATCACGTATTCGTGACGTAGATATGGCTCAAGAAATGATGGAGTTCACTAAGAACAATATCTTAAGCCAAGCAGCTACAAGCATGCTTGCACAAGCAAATCAAATGCCACAATCTGTACTTCAATTACTTCAATAATAGTTTTTAAAATAAGCCGACTGTTATGCGGTCGGCTTTTTTTAAAAAGCTGAATGCGGAAAGCGGAAAGCTGAAAACATATCTCGCCTAGGGGCGAGGTAGTGTAAGATCCTTTGTCGCAGG
Source organism: Alkalibaculum bacchi (assembly GCF_003317055.1). Classification (NCBI taxonomy): domain Bacteria; kingdom Bacillati; phylum Bacillota; class Clostridia; order Eubacteriales; family Eubacteriaceae; genus Alkalibaculum; species Alkalibaculum bacchi. The sequence continues at coordinate 168,530 of NZ_QNRX01000001.1, read as the reverse complement.
CTCCTCAGGATGACATGAGTAGTAGGGGTGGCTTTAATTGGCATACATAGTTACTATTAGTAATCAAAGGTTTTACTTAGAACTTACAACATAAAACTTAGAACTAATGTGCTTTTAATTTTGCGAAGAGAATTTCCAAAAGTACTTTTCGCAAAGCGAAAAGTTTCAATAATTGTTCAATGTTCAATGTTCAATGTTCAATGTTCAATGTTCAATGTTCAATGTTCAATGTTCAATGTTCAATGTTCAATGTTCAATGTTCAATGTTCATTGTTCATTGTTAAAGGGGTGTTTTTATGATTCATATTACTCGACCTATAACGCAGACTCAAAAAACCGTACCAAAAACAGAAGACAAGTCTTTAGATAATCATTTAAGTGAGCGGAAGGCTCCTGAGCTAGTGGTTTATTCTAAGGAACAAGGACAAGCACGTGACTACAGCCGAGAGGATTTAGAAAGGGCTGTAGAGGATAGTAATGAGTTAATATTTCGAAATGAAGAGCAGTTTAAATTCGAAATCCATGAGCGAACCAATCGCATTATGGTAAAGCTGGTCAATACACAAACCGATGAAATCATCAAAGAAATACCTCCAGAAAAGATATTAGATCTTGTGGCAAATATTTGGGATTTGGTTGGTATTTTAGTAGACGAAAGGGCGTGAAATAATGGCAGGAATTAATTTTATAGGGTCTTATTCTGGGATCGATCAGACGTCGATTGATAAGCTTATGGAAGCGGAAAAATTGCCTTTGGTGCAATTATCGAATAAAAAGACAAATCTTACAGCAAAACAAAATGCGTGGAAGGATATTAATACGAGGCTAAATTCTCTAAATAGTAAACTTAGTGCATTAACGAAAACCGATACTCTTAATGCAAAATCTTCTACTTCTACGAATGAAAATACTGTTTCTATTACGGCATCTAAGAATACTTCTGTAGGAGATTACAAAATACATGTAGAGCGATTGGCGACGAGCACTAGTGTTCTTTCTGGAAAAATTTCTTTACCTGAGGGTGGGATTACCAAGGCTTTAGATATAAGTGGTACTTTTACTATTAAAAACAGTGATGACAAAAGTGTAGATATTACGATTGAAGCAGGGGATTCTCTAAGTAAGATCACCAGTAAAATTAATGATGCATCAAAAGACACAGGTATCAGCGCAACGATTATTGACGATCAGCTCTATCTTACAGATGCAAAAACAGGTAATCGTGCCATCACATTATCAGAAGCTGAGGGTAGTACGGTCTTAGGAAAACTTGGTCTGACTACAGAGGCAGGTAAGAAGGTTGAAGAAGGTACTACTGCAAAGTTTACCATTAATGGAGTAAGCGTAGAGCGAAATTCCAATGAAGTGAAGGACGTTTTACAGTATACAACCATTCATTTGAAGAATACCCACGAAGAAGGAAAACACGATACGGTCAAAGTATCATTAGACACTTCCAAGTTATCTGGTGCCATACAGGATTTTGTAGACCAGTATAATTCTACTATGACTTTTATAGAGGACAAGCTAGCAGCAGGAGATCCTAAAATACCAGGTAGTGGAGGAACTTTGGCAGGAGATAGTACATTAATGAGGCTTCATTCCTCTCTTCGTAATCTGGTGACTTCTACTATAGGTAATGAAAACACGACGATTAAAGATATTTCGGAACTAGGGGTCACTACCATAGATAAGTTTGGTAAATTGCAATTTGACTCTAGTAAATTGACCGAAGCTTTAGAGAAAGACCCACAAAATGTAGCGAATTTCTTTAATAGTAAGGACAGCAAAGGTGAAGAAAGTGGTTTTGGCGTACGATTAAATGATTACATTAATTCCTATATTACATCTGATAAAGGGATTATCAAAGGCAAGACAGAAAGTTTAGAAAAGACCTTAGAAGATTTAAACGATCAAATCGACCGATTTAACCTCCGAATGGAAAAGAAACAAGCCCAATACATAAAGATGTTCACCGCCTTAGACGTAGCCATGATGGAAGCAGAGAGCCAGATGAGCTGGTTGGTGGGGCAGATTGATGCGATGAATGTGAGTAAGAAATAAGGTGGTAAGGTGGTCAGCAAAACCGTCTTAGCCACCAGTGGTAGCTTAATGGAGGAACGATGAGGGCGCCGTTCCCTATGCATTTAGATGCAGGAGGTAAGAAGTTGGAAGTGGGAGGCTAGGGTCAAGCTTTGGGGTCAAAGATCCTTCGTCGCTTGCGCTCCTCAGGATGACAAAGCAGTAGCTTAGATCTAAGGGGTGCAGAGACTTGTGTAATCACCGAAGCTAACTACCTCAGTCATCTTGAGCGTAGCGAAGGATCTTACACAATCTCGCCTAGGGGCGAGTTCCACTTTCCGCTTTTTTCGACTAACAACTCTGATTAGCTAGAGCACTAATTACTTTCAGAAACCTCATATATCAAATAACCGCATAAAGGAGAAAAAAATGAACCACGCTTATGCAAACAATGTATATAAAAATAATCAAATCACGACGGCACCTAAGAAAAAACTGTTGATTATGTTATATGATGGTGCTATAAAAAATTGTAAGTTAGCGGAGATGGCTTTAGAGAGTAAGGACTATGAAACGGTTAATACAAACCTAAAGAAAGCTCAAGATATAATAAATGAGTTTATGGTTACCTTAAATTTTGAAACAGGTGGAGACATTGCCAAGAATTTATACCAGCTTTATGAGTATATGAATTTTAAACTCGTCCGTGCTAATATTGACAAAAATCCAGAGGGTATTATTGAAGTGAAAAATTACCTGCAAGAGTTGAGAGACACATGGGCGCAGATTTAGAAAATTTACTTGACCGAAGGAATGAAATTCTAAAAAAGGTGATCGCAAACATTCAATCTTGGGACGGAGAAATAGAAACAGGTATAGGGTTGATTGAGGAGAATAAAATCGAATTTGATCAAGTCATAAAGATTACGGAAGCTGTCAAAGAAGAACAAGGCTCCTATGCAGAAGACGAAGTTTATCGCACAAATATTAATATTCTTTCTACAGCACAAAGAGAATTAATGGAATCCTTACAAAAGAAAAAGGCAAATTTGGTAGGAGCTATGAAACAAGTGAAAAAACGAAATAATGTAGTAGATAGTTATATATCTGTCAGTAAAAGAGCTATATTTATAGATAAGGATATTTAAGTATACGTAAAGTTTAAGGTATAAAATAAATTTGATTTCCAACATTCTAACACACAAACGTAGTTGTCATTAAAAGACGATTAAGGTAGAACGATAAATTAAATCTTATTCAAGTTAAATAAAACCAAAGCGCAAAGAAAATCCATGTAAAATCCATGTATTTTTTGCGCTTTTTGTTGTTAGATGTAAAAATTTGTGATAATATGTCATATAAAGATAATATGTACTATAATGGCAAACTTATCGAAAGGTAAGGACGCAAAGCTATAGGGCCTTCGCAAGATGGCAGCCAGTTGCTATATTTTTTTTGTCAATTTTTAGTAATATTGTAAAAGGTCTACTTTATTTTAAAATAGTCAACTTAACCTATATGTTTAATAGGGAGAATAAGAAAGCTTAAAAATAGAACTTACTAATAGACGACTAAACTTTTAAGTTTAGAATAATTTGTACTAAATTATTAACGATTGCTAACCAAAGTGGAACAGCTATTAAACAACTGTACAAGAATCGTTAGACTATTGTATAAAATGGGTATTAGAAACTGTATAAAAGGGGTTTTACAATGAGTAATTTTAGTTATGATTTGATCAAAAAAGGATTAGATATGTCCTCTTTACGTCAAAGAACCGTATCTAGCAATATTGCAAATATCAACACACCTGATTACAAAGTGAATAAAGTTCAATTTGAAGACTTACTAAAGACAGCCATAGATGAAAATGCAGTGACTTTAGAAAAATCTCATCCTAATCACTTTGGCATTGGGGAAGTAGAAGATATAGAACCTATTGTAAAAAAAAGAGAATCTACTTCTCTAAACGACAATGGAAACAATGTAGATGTCGATTTAGAAATGACCGAATTAGCAGCTAATGAATTGTATTACAATACATTAGTCTCTCAGTTGAATTCTAGGCTCGCTAATTTGAACTATGTAATTAATAAATAAGGTGGTCAGGTGGTAAGGTGGTCAGGTGGTAAGCAAAACCTTATAGCCACCACTGGTGGCTGATGTGAAGATCCTTCGCTGCGCTCTAGGATGACCGGGGAGTTGGTTAGAGGCGATTCTTCGTATCTCTAAGTGCCGAAGGCCCAAGCTCTTGTCTCAGTCATTCTGAGCACCCAAGCTCTTGCCTCAGTCATTCTGAGCACCCAAGCTCCTTGCTCATTCATTCTGAGCGCCCTAGCTCCTGCCCCAGTCATCCTGAGCGTAGCGAAGGATCTTTGAAGACTAGCTATTAGAGAACAAACAATATACTAAGACATTTTTAAAATGTTTTTAAAGTGAGGTTAGTTTAATATGTCAGTGTTTAACTCCATGCAAATTAACGCAAGTGGATTAGCTCTTGAAAGATTAAAGATGGATACGATTTCTACAAATATTGCCAATGTAAACACTACTCGAACAGAAGAGGGTGGGCCTTATTTGCGTAAAGACGTAGTCTTTGAAGAGAAATTAAGAACTGAAATCAGCAAGGTTACAGGACGTATGGAAAAAAAGAGCGCTGGTGTTAGAGTGGTTGGCATTGCTCAAGATGAGGAAAATCTCGAAATGGTTTACAATCCATCTCATCCTGATGCCAATGAAGAAGGATATGTTATGATGCCAAATGTAAATATGGTAGATGAAATGATTCATTTAATCAGCACACAGAGAGCATACGAAGCAAATGTAACTGCCTTAAATACCAGCAAGAGCATACTAAAAAAGGCCTTGGAAATTTCTAAAGGGTGATTTCAGGTTAGTGGAAAGTGGAAAGCTGAAAGTGGAAGAAAAATAAGCTGAGACAGGGGAGGGAACGGTGCCTCACCGTTCTATCACTAAGCCACCACCGGTGGCAAAAATGCTTTTCCTTACCACCTTACCACCTTACCACCTTAAAGCTTACCACCTTAAAAACAATAGAATTGAGGAAACGTAAATGAACATATTGTCTTTATACAATAGTATTCTAGCTAATACAAACCAAATAAGTTATGAGTCATTAGCAAGTGCCAATATACCTACAGTCAATAAAACAGATTCTACCATTTTACCGAGTGAAAACTCTTCTGTTGAAGGAATTTCTTCCTTTAAAGATATTATTAGCAATGAAATTGAAAAATTAAATAATACCCAGGTAAAGGCTGATAAATTAACACAAGATTTCATTACTGGTGAAGTTGAAGATTTGCATAGTGTTATGATAGCAACAGAAGAAGCCCGAATTGCCTTAGAGCTTGCCGTTCAAGTTCGCAATAAATGCGTGGAAGCGTATAAAGAAATCAACAACATGCAATTATAGTTGACTTGTAAAGGAGTTATTTTAATACGATGGAAAGATTTGTGGCAGTTTTAGATGGAGCAAAGAGTGGTTGGAACAAGATTGACAAGAGGAAAAAAGTCTTAATGATTACTTTTTTAGTAAGTATTCTTGCCTTTGTTTCTATCTATACCTATTTTACACAAAGAACAGAATACGTTACTTTATTTAGTGATTTAGAACTTAGTGATGCAGGAAATATCGTAAGTGATCTAGAAACGAAGAAAATGAAGTATAAATTAGAAAATGGCGGTAGTGATATCCTCATTGACAAAAAACAAGTAGATGAATACCGTTTGCAATTGGCAATGAATGCAATGATGCCTGAAAATTCCACCGGTTTTGAGATCTTTGATGATACGGGCTTAATGGCCACAGAAGAAGATCGAGAGATCATGTATCAAAGGGCTCTAACAGGAGAACTACAGCGTTCAATTATGTCCTTAGAGGCTATAAAGTCTGCAAAAGTGCACTTAGTGATGCCTGAAAAGAGCATATTTGAAAAAGAGGATAAAGAGGCTAGTGCATCTGTTATAGTAGATGTAAAACCCAATCAAAAAGTCACAAACGACATGGTCAAAGGCATTGCCTCATTGGTTTCTGGGGCAGTAGACAATTTGCCTGAAAAAAACATTCAAGTAATTGATTCAAAGGGCAATCTCCTCAGCGCATTTTTACAAGAAGATACTGAATTAAATGCAACAGATATTGCATCTGGCTATCAAGAAATAAAAAAACAATTTGAATCAGAGCTTGAATCCAATCTAGATGATTTGTTGGGCAGTGCTTATGGCAAGGATAAAATAAAAATATCCGTCTATGCAGATTTAGACTTTGATTCAGAAGAAAGCACAATAATCACATATCAAGAGCCTGTTCTTCGAAGCGAGCAAGTATCTGCTAGTGGAGATACTATTGAGATGCAAAATGCTACCGGTGGCAATATAGATGACAATGTAAGTAATGTAGTAGAGAGCCAACAGGGCAGCGGCTCTACTTATGAAAGAACTATAAATAATGAATTAAACTCTACCACAACCCAAAGGATAAAGGCTCCTGGAAAGGTAAATAAATTAACTACATCTGTTATTTACGATGGGGAGCTAGCAAATCGAGATATTCAAAGCATACAAAATATTGTGGCGTCAGCAACAGGATACAATGTAGAACGGGGCGATGTCATTACCGTTGAAGGTGTAATCTTTGACAAAACCAGTGAAAAACAGCTAGAAGAAGAACTACGAGCCATTGAATTAGAAGAATTAAATAATCGCAGTCTATTTGAAAAATACGGTGAGTACGTGATTTTCGCATTATTAAGTGCCCTTGGAATTGTGATATTAATAGCTCTCATTAGACTCATCTTCTCTAGGAGAAAACAGAAAGAGTTATTTGCTAATAGGGAACTAGCTCAAGGTCAATTAGCGATGGATTTGCAGCCTGAAGCAACAGCAATGGAGATGTTAAGGATGGCAAATGAAGAGGATACGAAACAATCTTTAAATATAGAAGTAAAAACAGATGCGAAGGAAGTAAAGGCGCAAAATTATGCGAAGGATAATCCAGAGATCGTAGCAGATTTAATCAAAACATGGATTCAAGAGTAAAGGTGGCGACAATGCAGACAAAAAACAGTGGTGCAAGGAAGGCAGCTATTTTACTAATAGCTTTAGGTCCTGAAACATCATCACAAATACTAAAATCATTACCAGATAATATTATTAAAAAGGTTACTTATGAGATTGCAAATATTGACTATGTGGAGCCTGCTGAAAAACATAAAGTTCTTAGTGACTTTGTAGATATGGCGTCTGCAAAAGAATACGTTTTAGATGGGGGCATAGATTATGCAAAGAATTTACTAAATAAGGCCCTAGGGGCTCAGCGTGCGAAAGAGGTCATAGATGTTCTCTATCAAATACAGCAAAAAGAAAAGCCTTTTGCCATAGCGAGAAAAGCAGATCCACAGCAGTTGACCAATTTGCTGAGAAATGAACACCCTCAAACAATAGCCTTAATTATGTGCTATATGCAACCAGAAAAATCGGCTATAGTATTATCCGAATTTCCTGTTGAATTGCAGACGGAAATCGCTGAAAGAATCGGAACCATCAATCGAACCTCTCCAATCGTCATTAAGAGGATTGAAGAAATTATGGAAAATAAATTTACTAGCCTTGTAGAGAATGATACAGAGACTATAGGTGGCGTAAAAACACTAGTAGAGATTCTCAACTCCGTAGATCGAAGTACTGAAAAAAACATCATTAATGCACTTGAAGACGCTCAGCCAGATTTAGCAGAAATTATAAAATCTAATCTATTTATCTTTGAGGACATTGTCAATCTGGATAAAGGTTCTATTCAAAGAATTCTTCGAGAAGTTGCAAATGAAGATCTGGTTCTTGCATTGAAGGGAGCATCAGAGATTGTATCTAGCACAGTATTTAGCAATATGTCAAAACGTGCTGCGGATATGCTAAAAGAAGACATTAAATTTATGGGTCCTGTAAGACTTTCTACTGTTGAAGATGCTCAACAAAAAATTGTAGGCATCATTAGAAGACTAGATGAAGCAGGTGAAATTGTAATAGGAAGAGGCGATCAAGATTCTGTCATCTTATAAAATTATAAAAAATCATGCCATTGCTTACGACAATGGCCAAGTGTCTCTCATCGATACGAAGATTGATTATGAAAAATCCTCTATACCATCTGTACTAGATGAAGAAAAGCCCGTGGTACAGGAAACAGTGAGCAGTGAAGTAGAAACTACTCTTAGAGAAAAAATCCAAAGAGAACTTCTAGACGAGATAGAAAGAGAAAAACAATCTATCCTCCAAAATGCCTATGAAGAAGCTGAAAAGATAAAGAGTGAAGCCAGCCAAAAGGGCTTTGACGAAGGGTATCAGGTAGGCTTTAGCAGAGGTTATGAAGAAGGAATGGAAAAGGCACATGGTGAAGGTCAAGCTATTAGAAACAGTGCCATAAACTTGCTAAGACAAGCAGAAGAGGAAGTCAAAAAGTATTGCCACGACAACAAAAACTCAATTATTGGTTTGGCAGCGGATATGGCAGAGGCAATTGTTCACACTACTATTGATGCATCCTCACAAAATATCCTCTTATTGATTAAACCTATTCTTGAGCAGTATGGTAAGAAAGAGAATATCATTCTCAGGTGTCATCCTCATAATATAAATCATGTAAGGATGAATGTATATCAATTAGAGAATATGTGCCCTAATGGAAAATTTATCATCTTAGAAGACTCTAATTTAGAAGAAGATGGTGTAGTCATAGAGGATGAAGGGCAAATTGTAGATTTACAAATTAAAACACAAATAAAATCAATGATACATGAGATTACAAACATGGAGTGATTCTTTGTTTACGATACCTTTTGAACGCTATAGAAATGTCATCAAGAAAAAAAACTACTATACTGTAATGGGCAAGGTAACTCACGTTATTGGCTTGATCATACAGGTAGAAGGCTTGGATGTATTTATGGGAGAGATATGTGAAATATACATTCAATCCTCTGACAAGGTCGTTCTAACGGAAGTAGTTGGTTTTAAAGACAATAGTGTACTCCTAATGCCTTTAGACGATTTACAAGGGATTGGACCTGGATGTATCGTAAAACCTACAGGAAGTGCCCTAAAAGTACAGATAAGTGATCAGCTTTTAGGACATACCTTGGATGGCTTAGGAAGACCTATTGACAGCAATTTTGAAATAGAAGGGGGGTTTTACGACGTAGACAGGTCTCCACCTAATCCCTTTGAGAGAAGAAAGATTGAACAAATCATGAGCACAGGGGTCAAAGCCATAGATGGCATACTCACTTGCGGAGAGGGTCAAAGAATTGGAATCTTTGCAGGTAGTGGTGTGGGCAAGAGTACCTTGCTAGGGATGATTGCTCGCTATTGTGAAGCTGATGTAAATGTTATAGCCCTTGTAGGCGAGAGGGGAAGAGAAGTCTTAGAGTTTATTGAAAAGGATTTAGGTCCAGAAGGCTATAAAAAATCAATTGTCGTATGTGCTACTTCAGATCAGCCCCCATTAGTCCGATTAAAGGGAGCGTTCGTAGCTACTGCTATTGCAGAGTACTTTAGAGATCAAGGTAAAAAAGTCATGCTCATGATGGACTCTGTCACGCGGTTTGCCATGGCACAAAGAGAGATTGGTTTGGCAACTGGAGAACCTCCAACGACGAAAGGATATACTCCTTCGGTCTTTACAAAATTACCGAAATTGCTAGAAAGAAGTGGTATGGCCAAAACCGGATCCATCACTGCCTTTTATACAGTGCTAGTAGAAGGAGATGATATGAACGAGCCTATTTCCGATTCGGTTCGAGGAATACTAGATGGACATATTATCTTATCGAGAAAAATCGCCGCAAAGAATCACTTTCCTGCAATAGATATTCAAAATAGCATCAGTAGAATTATGAAAGAAATCGTCTCAGAAGATCATTATCTTTTGTCAGGAGAGCTAAAAGAAAATTTGGCAACCTATCAAGAATCCGAAGATCTAATCAATGTAGGTGCCTATGTAAGTGGAAGCAATCCTAAAATAGATCGAGCAATTGAACTTAATAATCGAATCAATACATTTTTAAGACAAAGAGTAGAAGAGTATTGTTCCTATGAAGACACAAAAGGATTGTTAGAGGAAGCCATGAAATAGAGCTAATAATGATAATGACATTAAACTAAACGAGGTTAATGATGAAAACTTATAAATTTTCCATGGAAAAAGTACTAGAATTACGAGCAAATAAAGAAAAGACCTCAATGGAAAACTTTGCATCTATGCAACGGGACCTAATGAAGCAAAAGTCCAAACTTATAGAACTCCGAACAGAAGAAGACAGCATAAAGCTAAAATCAAATCGATGTAAAAACATTGTAGAACTTAGACAGCTATACCTATGCAAAGAATGGTTAGAAAAAAGGATACAAGCTCAATTAATATGTATCGAAGAATCAAGAAAAAACCTAGAAAAAGCCCGCCAAGAACTCATCTCCGCCCAAAAAGACCGAAAGATTATAGAAAAGCTCAAAGAAAAAGACTTTGAAGCGTACCAAGACAGTGAAAAGGCGATAGAGCAGAAGAATTTAGATGAGATGGCGGTGCTAAAATACGAGGTGGTAAGGTGGTAAGCGAATATGCGACTTATGTCGCAATGAATAATGAATATGGAACAATAAACAATTAGGAGTATATAAAACCTAAGTAAATAGTCGCATATTTGTACTATTCAATGTTCAGTGTTCATTTTTCAGTGTCCAATGAATATATAAAAGGATTATAAAGTCTTTCTAATATATGATGTACAACTTAATAGTTAGTTTGTGAGATTCTTCGCTACGCTTTGAATGGCGCGATCCCTCATATGCGATTAGCACACCTAGGTTTTTACATAGAACTTACAACTTATAACGATAACGAAAGGAGGTGAAAAAAGTGAAGACCGAAAACATCCAAATCATATTGCCAGGTACAAAAATCCAGAAGTCTAATACAGCCAATCCTGTAGCTTTTGAGCAGTTGCTTGTTGATATATTAAATGGAGAAGCTCCCCATTACAACCACTTAGGAGATGCCGAGACAAATTCTATAAATCAAGACTCTATTCAAGAAAATAGCAAGCTGATGAAAAGATCGCATAATATGATTTCAAGCTCATCTCTGACAGATGTACAGGACAACTCGTCAACAGGGCATGATGTGCAGATTGATATACAACCTCTTAAATCTGATGAAGAGGCTGTTTATATGGCTGGGAAGACTTTAAGCGAGATGGAGTTTCCATCGGAGGATGATCAAAAGTTAGTTCACTACCAAGAAAACACTCTGTACAATCCATTTTATATAGGGCTACAAAATGCTTTACCTAATGACAATAATGTGTTAATCACCAGCAAAGTAGAGACAGTAGCTATAGAAAATATAAATGAGCTAAATACAATCAAACCACAACACCTTATTACATCAAGTCCAGAAGCTCTAGAGCTGACGAACAATGTGAATGAACACAGTAATACACAAACAGAGAGTGCTCCTACGAATTACTTGCCATATCATCAGATTCAAAAGGGTGAAAATGGAGAAGAATACCTTCCTATTATTGGGAGAATTAAAATGGAGATACCTCCTGAACAAAACAATAGTCCATTAAGTAATGGTAAAGTGAATCCTATGAAGAACACCATTGCTGAAGCACTTGAAGGAGTAAGCCCTGATAAAAATCAAGAGCTGCCACAAACGATTTTTGCACCTGAGAAGATTTCTAGTGAAACGAAAGAACAAGTTAGAGACACCATCAATTCGAATTACTATAGTCCTGTAGGCAGTATTAAGACAAGTAATGAGGATGGATTACTCATCCATGAGCAACAGGATGGTTGTAATGCCAAGATAGACTATGTAGAAGATATAGAAGCTAGGACGCAAATTATTAGTGGTTCGATAGACAATATGAAAAGTGCAGACAAGCTAACTCGTACAGCCAATTTAGGACAGAGTGTGAACTTAAATCAAGTAGAAAACTCTATCCTTAGCCAAGCGCCTACTACATTAGATATTCACAATATAAAAGGGACTTTAGAAGTAAATGATAAAGGTGCTGTGAAAATCGATGGTAATGAAATAAATACAGACTTTCAGGACAATTTGACTACAGAGACTCATGAAGTAACACAAACTGGTATAGTAGATCCTTTTATGAAAGAATTAAAAATTACTTCTAACGAATTTATGATGAATTCATTAGAAGGTGAATATTCTAATGAAAATCTGCAAAAGGTTAATGATTCTATTATAGAGCTTATTGAGACTACGTCTGATGGAGACACTAGTGTAATGAAGGTAAAACTTTATCCTGAAGAGCTAGGTACTGTTAATGTGATTCTTCATTTAGAAGAGGGTAAAGTTATGGCAAAGATTCTAGTAGATAATGAATCTGTCAAACAATTATTTCAAAGTAAACTAAGTGAATTAAATGATAATTTAAACAGACAAAATATTCAATTAGATGAAGTACATATTGATTTAAATGATCAAGGGGACGGCAGTGCTCACAGAGATTCTAACCCCCATCAGCATAAAAATCATTATGTAAAAACAAGGTATGATCTAAAAACCACATCACCAGAGCTTTCTTATGGTGAATCAAAATCATCAGGAAGTAGACAGATAAGTATCTTAGCATAAAGGAGGGAAAATATGGAGATACGAAATGGTATTGCCATTGGGCAAACTACAGCTAATGATAGCACTAAAACCAATAATCGAGGCAGTCTATCCACAGAGGACTTTCTTCAAATTATGGCTGCTGAAATCAGTAATCAAAATCCCATGGGAGGCAGTGGAGGAAGTGGAAGCAATACGGATTACATTTCTCAGATGGCACAATTTTCTGTTCTAGATGAGATGAGTAAGATTTCAGACAGTTTAAATATCCTCACATTAATGGGACAGCAACAGTATGCTTTTAGCCTTATGGGGAAAGAAGTAACTTTATCAGATGGAGAAGGCAATAATATTACAGGTAATGTAGAAAAAGTCAAATTTGAAGGCGGTTATGGAATTATTCAAGTACAAGGAAAAGACTACTACTTAGGCTCAATAGTAGAAGTTTCAAATCCAGAGGTGAGCAAATGAGTTTTCGAATTCATCGAGGACAGTTTATCCCACCCATTCATAGCACAGATACGAAAAGTGCTAAAACAAATAGCAAGGATTTTCAAAAGGTATTACAAGATAGCATTGGCAAAAAGGAAGATAAAATAAAAATCTCTGCTCATGCTCAGCAAAGGATAAATGAAAGGCATATAAGCTTAAATGATGGAGATCTAACTCGACTAAATCAAGCCATGGATACCCTAGAAAAAAAGGGTGCAAAGGAAAGCTTGATGATTTATAAGGATATGGCTTTTATCGCCAGTGTAAGTAATAGAACTATTATTACTGCTATGCAGAATAAAGAGATGGATGTAGTAACTAATATTGATAGTGCAATTGTAGTAAAATAAACGGCTGGACCTTATGGAAGCCGAAGCCCGCTGACTGATTGAAGCGGAGCACATTTAGGAGGAAGTAAGATGATAAAATCACTGTATTCAGGTGTAACAGGAATGAAGAGCTTTCAAACAAAGATGGACGTAGTTGCAAATAATATAGCCAATGTAAATACGACAGCCTTTAAATCAGGCAGAGTAAATTTTCAGGATATGTTAAGTCAAACCATATCCAATGAACAAGCTCCTACTGCTGGTTCTGGTGGTGTCAATCCACAACAAGTTGGTTTAGGTGTAAAAGTAGGCGCTATTGATACCATAATGACAGATGGTTCGTTACAATCTACTAATAGAGAATTGGATTTTGCAATAGAAGGGAATGGTTTTTTTGCAGTATCCGAGGATAATGGACTATCTGTAAGCTACACAAGAGATGGTGCGCTTTATAAGGATTATGCTGGAAATCTTGTAACAGGTAGTGGTCACAAAGTATTAGGTTATACAGATGGTACAGATAGTAATGCTGATGGTATATTAGATACTTTTCCAACGACTGCGCAAACAATTATCCACGATCCAACTCAGCTAAAACCATTAACGATTCCAGAAGAACTGACTGTTGGAGGAACAGTTCTTGAACTTCAGAGTTTTTCTGTTGATAGAACTGGTAAAATTGTCGGCGTCTACAGCGATGGTGTAAACATAACACAATCTCATGTACTCGGGCAGGTTGGAATAGTAAGCTTTAGCAATACTGCAGGTTTAGAGAAAGCTGGAGGCAACACATACTTAGCTACAGAGAATTCTGGTATCCCTGAAAACGGAAAAGCAGGAAGCCCAGGCTATGGTTACATTCGCCAAAGCTCTCTAGAAATGTCGAATGTAGACTTGGCAACAGAGTTTACAGAGATGATCGTTACAAGCAGAGCATATCAAGCCAATTCAAGAACCATCTCTACTTCCGATGAGATGTTGCAAGAGTTGATTAATTTGAAGAGATAGTTTATTAGGTGATCAGGTGGTCAGGTGGTCAGGTGGTCAGCAAAACCAACTCGCCTAGAGGCGAGATAATGCTTGGGTCGAGCTTTTGGGTCTAAGATTCTTCGCTACGCTGAGGATGATTAGCGGCTGTTGAAAGTTAGAGATGACCATTGGATGTTGAATGTTGGAGATAAATTGTAGGGAACGGTGCCTCACCGTTCCGCCTTACGGTCACCATTGGTGACCTAAACTTCCGCTTTCCGCTAAAACAAATACAACACTTAAACACGTAAGGGGAGATAGAATTGTGATTGTACTTACTACTATAAATGGAAAAGAATTTTGCTTAAATAGTGAGTTGATATATAAAATTGAACAAGCCCCTGATACAATCATCACATTGACAGATGGTAAAATCTTACGGGTAATAGATAAAACAGATGACATTGTAGAAAAGATTGTAGACTACAAAAGGCGCATTTATAGGGGTGCAACAGGAGGAGAGTAATGAAGAACAAAACACCTTTAATAGGTATAGTCGTTGGAATGGTATTGGTTTTCTGGTCCATTAATCAGAGTGGAGAGCTTTTTAATTTTTATGATTTTCCAGCTATCGTAATCACTGTATTTGGATCCTTTAGCGCCTTAGTTATTAGCTTTCCCATAAAGAGCATTTTGAAGATACCTATTATGATAAAAAAATTGATATCATCCCCTCCCAATAATAGAAAAGAGCTGGTTACGATCTTTTCAGATCTTGCAAGAAAAGCTCGAAAGGATGGATTATTGGCACTGGAAGATGATATTTCAGCTATTGATAATGAATTTTTAGTTTCTGGATTGCAAATGGTTATTGATGGCGTAGAGCCAGATAGTATAAAGGAGATTATGGAGTCCAAATTAGATGCCTTAGAAGATCGCCATAGGTCTGGACAAGCTGTGTTTTCAAAATGGGGCGAATTTGCTCCAGCCTTCGGTATGATAGGTACTCTTATAGGGTTAGTTGTTATGCTGGCGGAATTAGAAGATCCTAGTACTATAGGTAGTGGTATGTCTGTTGCTTTAATTACTACATTTTATGGTTCTTTACTAGCGAATATGATTTTTATTCCTATTGCATCGAATCTAGCTGTGCAAACAGATGAAGAAATCTACACCGGCGAGATGATTATAGATGGTGTATTGGCAATTCAAAGGGGCAGCAATCCTCGAGTGGTAGAAGATAAACTTCTTACATATCTATCTCCAGCAGAGAAAAAGGAATTAGCTAATGCTGCTGATGTATCAAAAGAGGCAACGAGCTATGAGTAGGAGAAGAAGAAAAAAGGAAAGTAGCGGTGCTTCAGGAGAGTGGTTGACCACATTTTCTGATTTAATGTCTCTGCTCTTGACCTTTTTTATATTGTTGTTTTCTATGTCCTCCGTCGATTCTGAAAAATTTGCACATGTTAGTTCATCACTTCAATTGGCTTTGGCAGGTAGTGGTAACACACAGGA
Source organism: Alkalibaculum bacchi (assembly GCF_003317055.1). Classification (NCBI taxonomy): domain Bacteria; kingdom Bacillati; phylum Bacillota; class Clostridia; order Eubacteriales; family Eubacteriaceae; genus Alkalibaculum; species Alkalibaculum bacchi. The sequence goes on along the minus strand of NZ_QNRX01000001.1, from coordinate 152,543 downwards.
CTCTATCTTTGAGGGGGCTGATGGAGATATGCCCATACTAAGTGGAGGACAACAAGCTATTTATGATCAGGTAAATGAATACATTACAAAACAGGGATTAGAAGAAAAGGTATCTGTTAGCGCAGATGAACAGGGCGTATATGTAGATATAAAAGAGGCTATTTTATTTGAATCAGGAAGTGCTGGAATCAAACACAGCGGTCTTAGTATCCTTCAACAGTTAGAAGGTCTCATTAATAATTTTGATAATGATATTGTCATAGAAGGTCATACGGATAATGTTCCAAGCGGAGGGGATTATCCAACCAATTGGGAGCTTTCTACTGCTAGAGCCGTTTCCGTAGTAAGATACCTAACAGAGGTACAGGGGGTTGATGCAAAAAGGATTTCTGCAACAGGCTATGGAGAATACAGACCAATGGTTCCCAATGACAGCGTAACCAATCGAGCTGCTAATAGAAGAGTTAATATATTTATCGTCTTTGAAGAGGAAAGTGAGGGTTAAAGTGGCAAAGAGTGAAGCAAGTTCAGAAACAAAATCAAAGAGGCTTGTCGCCATCATCATTATTGTATTATTGTTGATGCTAATAGGTCTCGTTTTAGCAATAGGGTATTATATGGTAGGTGGAGATTTAGATGTTTTTGGTTCAAAAGAGGCTGAGCCAAAAGAGGAGCATACCGTTTTATTAGATGAATTCGTCTTAAATTTACGGCCTGAAAACAATGTGAAAAATTATATAAAAGTAAAAGTTGCTCTTATGTGTAAAGATAAAAAGGATGTAAAAGTGATTGAGGCAAATGTGAACAAATTAAGAGACGTAATCATTGCAGATTTACGTGAAAAAACAGCCACGGAAATTTTAGATAATGGAAATATATCGAATATAAAAACAGAAATGGTAACAAATTTAAATACGTCATTAAATAGGGATATGATTAACGGAGTCTACTTTATAGATTTGGTTGTTCAGTAAGGGTGTGAAAAAGTGAATTATAATGCTTTTTTTTCTGTTGTCCAAACGATATTTGTGCTGATTGCAGTTATAGCGCTGGCAAATATTACGCTAAAATATGTAAATAAGCATATGAATAAACAAAATAAGATGATTAAAGTCCATGAGAGGGTTTCTGTGAGTAACAATTCATCTTTGAACATTGTAGAGATTTGTGGCTCTTATTATCTGATGAGTTTTACAGGTAGTGAGAACAAAATACTGAAGGAATTAAATAAAGAGGATGTCTTAGAGATCATTGAAGAAAAGAAAATAAATCAAGAACAGATTGTTCATATGGCTTTAAAGATGGAAAACAAGATGCAAATCAAAAATAAATTACATAGTGCTTTTAGAGCGAGGAAATAAATTGACTAGAAAACGAACAAAAAAATGGATTGTAGTTCTAATACTTGTATTACTAATAATGGCCATGAATCCTTTGGTGACATTTGCAGAAAATGATAGCGTTTTGGGAATCGTATTTGGTGATGGAGAAGAAAACCCTGAAGCGACGGTAGATACTGTAAAACTATTAATACTTATGACGGTTCTCTCATTAGCACCTTCTATTTTGATTTTGACCACTTGTTTTACCCGAATTATCGTAGTGTTATCCTTTCTTAGAAGTGGTTTAGGAACTCAACAAACGCCGCCAAATCAATTGCTTATTGGACTTGCCCTGTTTTTGACATTCTTTATTATGCAACCTATTTATGGACGGGTCATGGATGAAGCTATCACTCCATTATTAAATGAGGAGATTACGCAAGAAGAGGCAATAGATATAGCAGAAATCCCTATTAAAGAGTTTATGTTAAAAGAAACTAGGGAAAAGGACTTGGCGCTGTTTGTCAAGGCATCAGGTATAGAAAATATTAAAGAGCCTATGGATATTCCTTTAACTACTGTAATTCCTGCCTTTGCCATTAGCGAATTAAAGACGGCTTTTAGTATAGGATTTATTATATATATTCCTTTTTTAGTAATCGATATGGTTGTGGCAAGTATACTCATGTCTATGGGAATGTTTATGTTACCGCCTGTAATGATTTCTCTTCCCTTTAAGATTTTATTATTTGTCTTAGTTGATGGCTGGTACTTAGTAGTAGAATCTTTAATAGAAAGTTTTATATAGAGGTGATAAGATGACTCAAACATTAGTATTAGACATTATGAGAAATGCCTTTTTTACAATTGTCTTTGTATCAGGACCAGTCCTGATCATTGCCTTAATTGTTGGACTTATTATTAGTATATTACAAGCCACAACTCAAATACAGGAGCAAACCTTGAGCTTTGTACCTAAGATTGTAGCTGTAATGGTGGCTTTAATCGTTTTTGGAAGCTTTATGTTAAATACGTTAATATCTTTTACTGGGGATCTTTTTAAATTGATTCCTACTATTAGTTAGGAAATATGATGATTATTCAATTACAAAAACTAATTCTCATATTCCTTCGCATCACTTCTTTTATAGTTGTGTGTCCAGGTTTTTCATATAAAGGGTTTCCAAATATATTAAAGGTGTCGCTATCCTTTGTTTTTACAGTATTAGTTTATTCTATCACACCTGAAATAGAGATTGGAAATGAGCTATTGCATTTTTTACTCCTCAGTTTTAAAGAAGTGCTTCTTGGTGTGGCTATTGGTTTTATCTCTAAAGTGATTTTTGCAGCAGCAGAAATCGCTGGGCAGCTCATAGACTTTCAAGTGGGATTTTCCATGGCTTCTGTATACAATCCTCTATCAGGGACCTCCGCTTCCAATTACGGAAAAGTGTATTATTGGCTCAGCATTAGCCTCTTTTTTGTATTGGATCTACATCATGCAGTCATTGAAACACTTGTAAAGTCCTTTCAATACGTTCCTTTAGGGACAGTAGTATTGAACGAATTCAATCCAGAAGGTATTGTAAAGCTCTTTGGAATGGCATTTGAATTAGGATTAAATTTGTCTGTTCCTATGATTATCGTAGTCTTAGTTACAGATATTGCACTAGGCATCATATCCAAGACAGTACCCCAAATTAATGTGCTCATGCTAGGAATGCCCTTAAAAGCAATAATTAGTTTTATTGCTTTTATGATGATTTTGTCCTGGGTGATGAGGGAGATATCTGGAATCGTCGGAAGTGTACCTGGATATATAGAGAATTTCTTACAATCACAAAGGTGGTAAGGTGGTAAGGTGGTAAGGTGGTAAGGTGGTAAGGTGGTAAGGTAGTAAGGTGGGACAGGAAAATCTTAAAGGCGGAAAGCTGAATGCCGAAAGCTGAAATACTCGCCTTCGGACGAGAGAATGCCCCCAGTCATCCTAGAGCGCTAGCGAAGGATCTTGACCCAAAAGGAATACCAAAGGCTGATGGCTGATGGCTGAACGCTGGCCGCTGGTCGCTTAAGAAGGTGGTGGTGAAAAGTGCCAGATGTAGATAAGGATACAAAGACGGAAGAGGCTACCCCCAAGCGGGTTCGAGATTCTAAGAAAAAAGGTCAAATAGCAAAGAGCAATGATTTAAATGCTGCCATATCCTTCTTGGTTTTTACAATGGGTTTGCTGACTTTAAGCCAGTATCTATTCTCAAATGGACTAGCTTATATGAGGAATTCATTAAAGATTGGCTACACCATCAATGTCAATATGGAGAATATGAACAGTTTATTTACAAATGGAGTATTTCACTACTTTATGCTTGTACTTCCTTTTGCCCTTATAGCTGTTGTTGTAGGAATTGTGAGCAATTTGATTCAGACAGGCTTTTTATTTACTAGTGAGACCATAAAACCTGATTTTAGTCGAATAAATCCTATAAAAGGTTTTAAGAATATCTTTTCAAAAAAAGCTTTTGTTACATTGCTAAAGAATTTAATGAAATTAATCCTAGTTTTTTATTTGACTTTTAAGAATTTAGAAGAATCCGGGAAACAAATACTAAATAGTGGAAGTATAGGGACAGAGAAGATTTTTCTCTTTATTATGTCTTTTATCAGAGAACTAAGTATAAGTATAGGAGTCATTATGCTAATTATAGCTCTTGTCGACTATGTTTTTCAGAAGTTTGACCATAAAAAGAATTTGCGAATGAGTAAACAAGAAATTAAAGATGAATACAAGGAAATGGAAGGAAATCCTCAAATTAAATCAGCAAGGCAACAGAGGCAAAGGCAATTGGCCATGGGTAGAATGATGGACGATATTGCCACTGCAACTGTAGTGGTGACAAACCCAACCCATATTGCCGTCGCCATACGATACGATGGAGAAAAGGATAATGCCCCTATTGTGGTGGCAAAAGGCGCAGACTATATAGCTCTCAAGATTAAGGAGAAAGCCAAAGAAGGCAAAATTCCTATTGTAGAAAATAAGCCCTTGGCTCGAGCTATGTATAAAAGGGTTGAAATAGGAGATTTCATTCCAATGGATTTATATAAAGCCGTTGCAGAAATACTAGCAATTGTATATCAAATGCAAAAAAAGAACAAATATAAGATTTAAAACCAATAGAGAACATCATACAAAATGAATTACTAAGGAGTTTATCATGGCTGGAATTTTAAGAAAAATCATAACCCTATCCAATCAGTACATTGAATACGTGGTAGCATTTACAGTAATTGCGGTTATTGGAATTATCATTATACCTATGCCAGCCCCATTATTAGATTTGCTCTTAGTATTTAATATTACATTATCTGTAATAATGTTTCTTTTAACACTATTTACAAAGAATGTACTGGAATTTTCAACTTTTCCAACTTTATTGTTGATAACGACCATGCTTCGATTATCTCTAAATATTTCTTCTACCAGATTGATATTAAGTGAAGGATACGCTGGTCAAGTAATAGATGCCTTTGCTAATTTCGTTACAGGAAATAATTATATCGTAGGAGCAGTAATCTTTATTATTATCGTCATTGTGCAGATGATAGTAGTAACCAGCGGTGCAAGCAGAGTTTCAGAAGTTTCCGCGCGGTTTACCTTAGATGCAATGCCAGGAAAGCAAATGGCAATAGATGCAGATCTCAATTCTGGCACAATCACTGAAGCCATTGCAAAGAAGAGGAGACAGGATTTACAGAGAGAGGCAAGTTTTTACGGAGCTATGGATGGTGCCAGTAAGTTTGTCAAAGGAGATGCCATAGCTTCCATAATCATAACATTAATCAATCTTGTCGGTGGAATATTGATCTATGGAGTCCAAAGTGGTATAGGCGTAGTAGAAGCACTAAATGTATTTGGAAAACTGACTATAGGTGACGGTCTAGTGAGCCAAATTCCTTCTTTATTAATCTCTGTAGCTTCAGGTATATTGGTGACGAGATCTGATGATGGGTTAGATTTTGGTACTTCAGTAGTAGGAGAACTATTTGGTGTATCGAAAGCCATAATGGTGGCAGCAGTAATTTTACTTCTTATTGCATTAGTGCCAGCTTTTCCTACACTGCCTTTTTTGATTGTAGCATTGATTTTAGGTGGATTAGGGTATTTGCTTATGGAAAATGAAAAAAATGAAAATGAACTAGCTATGACAAAAGTAGAGTCACAGAAGGAAACAAGTAATAGTGGAGAAAGAGAAGAAAATATCGCCACTTACCAAGTGGAACCTATTTCTTTAGAAATTGGATATGGGCTTATTTCTTTAGTAGATGAGGGGAATGATGATAATTTAATTAATCATATCACTGCCATTCGAAGACAATGTGCTAGTGAAATGGGTATTATGGTCAATCCGATACGAATCCGGGACAATTTGCAATTAGGTCCTAATGAATACACTATTAAAATCAAAGGAAACAAAGTTGCAGGAGGAGAATTATATACTCAGAGGTACTTGATCATCGACCCTGGAAACAGCGATTTTGAGTTAGATGGCATTCCAACGAAAGAGCCCTCCTTTGGTTTGGATGCCCTTTGGATAGAAGAAGCAAACCGTGAAAAAGCCGATTTAAAAGGATACACCATTGTAGAACCAGTGACCGTACTTGTCACTCATTTAAAAGAGGTCATCAAGAAAAATAGCGCTGAACTCTTAGGAAGGCAAGAGGTAAAACAATTACTAGAAGGAATAAAAGAAAGGTATAATGTAGTCGTAGATGAACTCATACCAGATATCTTGTCCTTAGGAGAAGTTCAGAAAGTACTCCAAAACCTCTTAAAGGAAAATGTGCCTATATATGATTTGGTTACGATTTTAGAAGCATTAGCAGATAATGGAATGATGACAAAAGACATTGAAGTTCTTACAGAGCAGGTAAGATACACATTAAGGCGCACTATTGTAAAAAATTACTTAAACAGAGATGGGGTGCTTATGGTTATGACGGTACATCCAGATTTAGAAGAATTAATTGGAAACAACATACAAAAATCTATGTCAGGTTCTATACCAGTTTTACAGCCAGATATCATACATAAAGTTTTTGACAATATTAATCATTCCATTAATAGCCTTATGATAAATGGTATAGAACCCATCATATTGACTTCGCCAAAAATTAGAATAGCATTTAGGAATTTAATTTCTTTTACCTTTCCTAATGTGCCTGTCCTATCCCTACACGAAATACCAAATGATATTGAAATTGAAGCAGTTGGGCAGGTTGAAAAACTATGATCGTAAGAAGATATATTGTAGATGATATGAAAGAAGCCGTTGTGAGGGCTAAATACGAATTAGGTCGAGAAGCCATTATTATTAGTCAACGCAATATAAAAATTGGGAAATGGTATAACCCTTTTAAAAAAACAAAGATTGAAGTTACTGTGGCCATAGAGGAAAATACTCAAATTGTACCACCACAAGACACCTCTATACAAGAAAAAGAGAAGAAGGAAGATCCACCCCATATTATCCCTATAAGTGTGGAGGATGCAGGATTATCTATAGAAGAGTTTAAAGATCTTATTACAAATCAGTATCAATACAGCGGCTTTGAACGAAGAGGAGAACTATCTAAAATTAATGTTTTTATAGGGCCAACAGGAGTAGGTAAAACCACAACCATTGCTAAGATTGCTGCAAGAGAGCACTTGATTCATAAAAAAAAAGTGGGATTAATTACTATGGACACCTACCGAATAGGCGCTGTAGAGCAATTAAAAACCTATGCCAATATTATTGGTTTGCCATTTGAAGTAGTCAATGAAGCAAATGAAATGGAAGAGAAAGTAAATGCACTCAGCTACTGTGATATTATTTTAATAGATACATTAGGAACGAGCCCTAAGAATCAAGATAAAATATATGAAATAAAAGAATACCTTCAAAAGGTGAATAAAAGCATTACCACCTATTTAATTCTCAGCATTTCAACAGATAAAGATACGATATTGTCCATATTAGATAAGTACAATTATTTGCATTATGACGCTTTAATATTGACTAAATTTGATGAGGTAAATCATTTATCGAATCTTTGGAATATTATAGAACACTGCCCTTTTCCTATTCAATACATCTGTAATGGACAAGGTGTTCCAGATGATATTAAAGACGCTACAATAGACAATGTATTTGCTTTTGCAAAGGAGAATAAATGGATATGATGGATCAAGCAAGTAGTCTACGATCTATGATTAATAGAAATAGAACAATAGATGAGCTTACCCAAGTTGAAAAGAAAGCAGAACACTATATCAAAATATATTCTGTCGTCAGTGGAAAAGGTGGAGTGGGTAAGACAAATTTTTCGATTAATATGGCGATCAAATTTCAACAAATGGGCAAAAGAGTGCTTTTGCTGGATGCAGATTTGGGAATGTGCAATGCAAATATTATGCTAGGCATGGAAACCAAGCTAAGTTTAATAGATCTCATTCAAGGTAGAGCTACATTAGACCAGATTATCACTAAGGGACCTAGTGGAATTCACTTGATTTCAGGTGGAGCAGATTTGCTATCTTTAAAAGCGATAGAAGATATTCGCCAACAAGAGATTGTCGATGCCATGAGCCAAATTATGGACTACGACATTTTAATCATCGATATTGGAGCAGGGATCACCAAGTACTCTCTGACATTCATTCAATTATCTCATGAGGTGATTATTATTACCACTCCAGAACCTACGGCGATAACAGATGCATATCGAATTGTAAAGGCTATAGCTGTTTACAAATTAAAGGAGCAAGTGAAAGTAGTAGTCAATCAAATCCACGATTTGTCGCAGGGGGAAGAAGCTTTTCAGAAGCTATTTAAGACATCTAGTCAATTTTTACATATGAAATTACAAAGTATTGGTTTTATCTTTTACGACACCCGAGTGAGGAAATCTATTATGGAACAAATACCAGTAGTATTAAAATACCCTAATGGATTAGCTAGTCAAAATATTAAACAAATATGTGAAAATATACTAGAAGACAAAGAGTATTCTTATAAAGTTTCTAATTTTAAGCAATTAAGCAATAAATTATTAAGAATATTTGGGTGATACTGTGAATTCTTTAAAATTAAATAGCACAATAGAATTAATTACAAATGAAAATGAAAAAGTCTATGGAATCATTTACGACATTATAAAAGATAAAGTGTTTGTAGCTGTATCTGCAGATGACAAAGAGTTTAAATTATTGCATAAAGGAGAAAAACTACAGTGCATTAGCAGTGATTCGAAGACGATCTTGAGTTTTAAAGCCATTCTGACAGATCGAATTCAATCGGACTCTCCCATTTATGAACTATCCTCTATAACAAATTTAAAAGAGATGCAGAGAAGAGAAGATGTAAGAGTTTCTTGTAGTCTACCTATTGAATTTATAGACAAAGACTCTATGCAAAAGGAATGGATTCCCTATGAAGGTACTATCGTGAATTTAAGTGCAAGTGGCTTGAGACTATCTTGTTCTGTGAATTATAAAATGAATACCAATTTATTCATTAGATTCGATATAGAGAATCGAGAGTATCAACTGAATGCTAAAATCGTATATAAAGAGCTTATCCCTCAAAAGGAAAGGTCTATCTACCATTACGGGATTAAATTTATAGACATTGAAGAAAGGGAAAGAGAAAAGATTATTCAATATCTATTCGCCTTAATGAGAAAAAACAAAATGAGGTAAAAGAGGGTTTACATGTGTTATAAAAAAAGCCAAAAAGACAAATTAATAATAAAATATTTACCCTTGGTGAAGAAGATTGCAGACAAGATAGAGGTAAAAGGCAATAGGTATGAAAAAGACGACTTAGTCAGCTTAGGTGTTATTGGACTATTAGATGCCATTGACAAGTACGATTACAAGAAAAACGTCCCTTTTGAGGCTTACGCTACTTTGCGTATACGAGGAGCAATCATTGACGAATTTAGAAAATCCGGTCGGGTGTCAAGAGACCGAATTTATAAACTCAATGAATACTACAAGGCAAAAGAGGAATTAGAAAATAAATTGATGAGGTCACCTGAAGAATCAGAGATATGCCAGCAATTAAGTATTGATAGTAAAGAATTATATAAAATTCATGAGACGGTTCACTATTTATCTGAGATTTCTTTAGAGTCCGTAGTCTTCTCAGAAAAAGGAAGTGAAGTTCAATTAATAGATCTTGTAAAAGATGAACATGTCTTATTGCCAGAGGAGCATATTGTAAAAAGAGAGCAGGAAAGCTTGTTGAAAGATGCTATAAGTAGTTTAAAAGAGAGAGAACAAATTATTTTAAATCTATATTATACAGAAGAATTGAGCTTAAAAGAGATCGCGTATATTTTGGGAATTTCAATTCCTAGAGTGTCTCAAATTCATGGGAAAGTACTTTTAAAATTAAGAGATTATATCTCAACGAATGCGGGGGAAGCCTAATGTTTCATGTACTGATTGCTTTAGGCTGTATATGTATTGGGCTAGGTTTTCTTGGGAGAAAATCAGAAAACACGTATAAAGATGTAGTACATATAAAAAAAATACAAGACAATGAAAATGAAATTAAAGAGATAAAAGAGCGAATAGAGCTTGTGGAAAGACTCCTATTTCAAGATATGAGTAGTTTTAAAGAAGAATTAGAAAACCAGATTATGGGGCACTCTTCAGAAGAAGAGATGGATGAGCTATATAAAGATGAGGCACCTAAAGAAATAGAAATAGTCCATGAAGAAGAACCACAAAACAAAGATCAAATACAGGTCAATGAAACATATTTAGATCAATACAGAAAACTATGTGAATACGAAAATAAACACTATACTCTAGATCAAATATCTTCTTTATTACATATGCAAAAGGGGGAGCTCTTATTATTAAAGAATTTGTTCAAAAATATTTCAGAATAAAAAAGGAATACCTTATTCCCTTTGGCCTAGGTATACTCATTTCTGCAATACTTATGAATTGGAGCTACCAGGTAAAGATTAATGCCAATATTGAACAAGAAGCACGAAGACTAGGAATGGTTTATCCATCCGAAGTAAAAGTTTTAGATACGGAGGAGCCTAAGAATGATTAGAAGCCTGTACACTTTAAATAGAAATATGAATGTACTTCAGAAAAAACAAGAAAATGTCAGCGCCAATATTACAAATGTAAATACCGTAGGTTATAAGTTTCAAGACATGGTTCAAAGTACTTTGGAATCAAAGGAAATGGTGAACTTTACTGCTGGAAGAAATGAAAATTTAGAACACAGATTGGGTGGATATGTCTATGGAAATCAATTAGATCAGGTCTATACCGATTTTAGTCAAGGCAGTTTAGTTCAAACAGATAAAACTACAGACTTTGCAATTATAGACAGAGGTTTTTTTGTCATTGAAATGGGCAATGGGCAATATGGCTATACAAGAAATGGAAATTTTAAAATAAGCAATGAAGGCATTTTGACCACATTAGATGGTTACTCTGTAATGGGCATAGATGAGAATGGCCAATTAGAGCAAATTCCAATACAAAACAATGAAGTACATATAGATAATAGAGGTTTTTTTCCAGAAGAAGAGATCTATTTACTTGTAGTCGATTTTGAAGATTATACTAATTTGCGAACTATTGGCAATACGATTTTTACAAGTGAGGCAGAAGCATATAACCGAGTGAATGGAGAGGTAAGACAAGGTTATGTAGAAGCTTCCAATGTACAAGTTGCAGACGAATTGATTAGGATGATTGAAATATCAAGAGAATTTGAATCAAATCAAAAATTACTCCACGCTGCAGATGAGACCTTAAATAAAGCAGTAAATGAATTGGGAAGGTTATAGGTGAACCATGAATAAGATTTTGACCATTGGAAAAACGGGGCTTCATTCAAATCAAAATAAAATGGATGCCATAGCTAATGATTTGGCAAATGTCAACACGACCGGCTATAAAAAGAAGAAGGTAAGCTTTCAGGAGCTATTATTAAATGAAATTCATCAAGAAGACGTACTCTTATCAGAAGATATGAATCCTTCAGGCATCAATGTAGGCTCCACAAGTAGGGTGAGCGGCGTAGATTTTAAACAAGGATCCATTATTAGTACATCTGGTGATTATCAATTGGCTATTGAAGGCAATGGCTTTTTTGGCGTAAGAGATGAAAATGGTGATCTCTTTCTGACGAGAAATGGGAATTTTCACATCAATGAAGACTTAAGTATTACAGATGATAATGGACACAATCTGGAGATAAATGTAAGTGTGCCAATAGAAGAGTGGAGAACAGGAGATATTACCATATCTCGTAAAGGCGATATCATAAAGGATATTGATGGAGTAGCTACTACAGTAGGGCGAATCCCCCTATACTACCCAGAAGTTTTAGACTCTTTAATCTCCTTAGGAGAAGGTAAGTACGTAAATCGCCAAGGTATTACTCTATACAATTCTATAGACCAGGAAGAAATGTTTGGCAGCATCGTTCAAGGGGCATTAGAGTCTTCTAATGTAGATATGAGCAAAGTTATGACAGATATGATCATAACTCAAAAAGCTTATTCTATGAGCAGCAAAGCTATCCAAACGACAGATGAGATTATGGGAATGATTAATGGGATTAAAAGATAATTAAGGTGGTAAGCAAAACCATTTGATTTGCATTTCTGCGAGGGGTGTGTGATTGCTAGGAAACACCTACTTTTGACCATAGCTCCTGCCCAGTCATCCTGAGCGTAAGCGAAGGATCTTGACCCAGAAGGAATACCCTAATGCTAGTGACTAAAAAAAGCGCCAAAGGCGCTTTTTAAGCTATTACAGCAGCATTTAAATCTTTCATTAATGCATCTACATCGATTCCGTGTGCTAGAGCACCTTCTTCGATATTTTCAAATCGTGCAGCCATACATCCAAAACAGTGCATTCCGTATTTTTCATAAACCTTCACAATTTCAGGGTGATTTTCAACAGAAGTTAAAATACCCATGTCTTTAGTAATTTTCATTAAGCTCACCTCCATAAAATATATGATAATACAATAGTTAAATAATATCTATACCTTTTTGTGAAAAATTGTCGTAATTCAAATTACTGTGTTTGCTAAAAGTCGATTTATGTGTATAATAGAGGTAATAGAGTAGAGTAGATAAGTGGGGTGATGTAATGGTTTCCAATAAAGCAGTACTAACAAATAAATCTGGACTACATGCAAGACCTGCTTCTTTATTAGTCGAATTAGCCAATAAATTCAAAAGTGAAATTTTTATAAAAAAGGATAATATGACAATAAATGCCAAAAGTATTATGGGAGTAATGACTCTTGGAGCAGCTCATGGCACGGAAATAATAATAGAAGTAGATGGTTCAGATGAAGAGGAAGCGTTAAAGGCAATTATTCAATTGATTGATAGCAATTTTAACGAAGAATAAAAAATTTGTAAAATCTTAAATAAACGAGCCTGTATAAGAATGTAAAAAAAAACTTTAGGTTTACCTAAAGTTTTTTCGTTTGCCTGTATATTTTTTATTTCTTATCTTTAAATTTACAAAAATTGTGCTATAATATGCAAATGGGCAGTTCGATGTAAAAAAGAGATCATATATATAGGACTTTCTATAAATAAATAATAACCTCGACCAATAAAGCGGTTGGGGTTATCTGCATAAATAAAGTGGTGCCTAGTACTCATGATAATGGGTATGCTATAGTATAATGCAAATTTAAGGAGATAAAATATGATTAGTGAGGAAAAATTAGATAGAATAAATTATTTGGCAAAGAAAAAAAAAGAGACAGGGCTGAATCTAGAAGAACAGAAGGAGCAGGACGCTCTTAGAAAAGAATATCTTGAGAATTTTAGAAAAAGTTTTAGAAAACAATTAGACAATATTGAATTCGTTGACTAAAGCAAAACTTAGAACCATATGCTACAGCAACAAAGAAAGGAGAATAACATGTCAGATTATAAAGAATTAGAAAAATTACTCGTTAAGAGATATGACAATGCATGGAGAAGATTAGAAGGTAATGAAAAAGAAATAGTCATGGACTTTAGTGAATCTTATAAAAAGTATTTAGATACTTGTAAAACCGAGAGAGAAGCTTCTCTTTACTCCGCAAAAATTGCAGAAGAGAAAGGTTTTAAATCCATTGACTACTATATTAAAAATCATAAAAGACCAGAGCCAGGGGATAAGATATATGGCTTATTTAAAGATAAGACAGTAATTTTGTTTGTTATAGGAAAGGAAAACTTTGAAAAAGGCTTAAATATCATTGGGGCACATGTAGATGCGCCACGATTAGATTTAAAGCAAGCTCCTTTGTATGAAGATACAGAATTAGCTTTTTTCAAGACTCATTATTACGGTGGAGTAAAAAAGTACCAGTGGATTACCATACCCCTAGCATTACATGGGGTAATTATTAAACAAGATGGGACAAAAATCACTGTAAATATTGGCGAAGACGAAAAAGATCCCGTGTTTTATATTACAGACTTATTACCACATCTTTCAAAAGATCAAAACGCAAAGAAAATTAGCGAAGCTATTACAGGTGAACAGCTAAATATTCTAGTAGGAAGTATTCCAATGGATGATGAGGATATTAAAGATAGTGTCAAGCTTAATATTTTAAAATTATTAAATGAGAAATATGATATTAAAGAAGAAGACCTAGCTTCTTCAGAATTAGAAATTGTACCCGCAGCAAAAGCAAGAGATATTGGGTTCGATAGAGGCTTAGTAGGAGCCTATGGGCATGATGATCGAGTATGTGCTTTTACTGCATTAGAAGCTCTTTTAGACATAGATGCTCCTAAGAGAACTTGTGTAACAATTTTAGCAGATAAAGAAGAAATTGGAAGTGTAGGCAATACAGGAATGACTTCTAATTACTTTGAAAATTTAGTAAGTGAATTGATTCATTTATCAGGAGTAGGTAAAGCAGATTTAGTCTTAAGAAGATGTCTTATGAATTCCAAATTTTTATCTGCAGATGTAAATGCAGCATTTGATCCAAACTACCCTACAACTCATGATAAGTTAAACGCTGCTTATATTGGTAAAGGTATTGTACTAACAAAATATACAGGCTCAAGAGGAAAAAGCGGAAGCAATGATGCTAGTGCAGAATTTGTCGCTGAAGTGAGAAGAATCTTTAATGAGAACGATATTTGTTGGCAAATGGGCGAACTTGGAAAAGTGGACGAAGGTGGTGGTGGAACCATCGCATATATTCCAGCAAAATACGGTATGGATGTTATAGATGTAGGAGTCGCCTTACTGAGTATGCATGCTCCATATGAGATTGCTAGCAAAGCGGATATATATATGGCATATAAAGCATATAAAGCATTTTTCTACAGTAATTATGAATACTAATGCGTGACCAAGGTCACATCTTAGGGTCAATTCTATGCTCTATGTTCTATGTTCTATGTTGTAAATAATTGAGTTCCTTTTAAGCAAAGATTATTATTACCTTATCATAGGTGAATAAAAGGTTTTCCTTATAACTTAGAACTTATATCTTAGAACTATAAAGGCGGTGTAATGATGAAAATATATGGCTTAACGGGTAGTATTGCTACAGGAAAAAGTACCGTTTCTAATATTCTTAGGGAGTATTGTAATGCCAAAATTATCGATGCAGATTTGCTCGCTCGCAAAGCTGTAGAGCCAGATAGCATTGGTTTAGAAAAAATAACAGAAGAATTTGGCCCAAGTATTCTTTTACCAGACGGCACTCTCAACAGGAAAAAACTAGGCGATATCGTGTTTGGCAGTAGCCATGCCATCAAAATATTAAATAATATTGTGCATCCAGAGGTAGCTAAGCTATACAATGAGGTAGCAGATCAGTATAGAACACAAGGTTATGAAGCCATTCTTTACGACTGCCCTTTGCTCATAGAAGAAAAACTTACAGATACTGTAGACGAAGTGATTCTAGTAGTTTCCAGTGAAGATGCTCAATTAGAGCGATTAATGGCGCGAAACAATCTTACAGAGGATGAAGCAATAAAAAGAATTGAATCTCAAATGAATATAAAAGACAAGATTCCCTATGGGGATTACTTAATTTATAATGACGGAGATTATGATCAGTTAAAAGATGCAGTGATTTATTTAGGGAGAGAAATATTGAAAATCGGAAAGCTGAAAGTGAATAAAGGGGACACATTTTAAATGTGTCCCCTTTATCCTCTAAACCCTTTAGCAAAATAAAAAATGAACACTGAACATGGAATAGTACAAATATGCAGCACTTAGATTACGCTTATCATATATTGCTCATTATTCACTGTTCACTATTCATTGCAACGTGATTTGTATATTTGGTGCGAAGGAGGGGACTTGAACCCCTACGAGAAAATTCTCACATGCCCCTCAAGCATGCGCGTCTGCCAGTTCCGCCACCCTCGCAGTAGTAATAATCAATTACTTAAATCATTATAAAGGTTTGATAGATAAAATTCAACTCTTTTTTGAAATCTATTGGATGAAGAGCATTGTTAAAAAATATTTTAATTAATATGATTTTATTTAGTATAATAAATACCACAGGGGAGAAAAGGATGAATGAATTGTGAAAATTAATATTGTAAACTTGGGAACTTTGGACTATTCACAGACGCTAAAAATACAAGAAGAATTAAGAGAACTTCGAGCAAATGATAAAATAGAGGATACTCTTCTCATTGTAGAACATCCAGCAGTACTAACCTTAGGAGTAAAAGGTAAAGTCGAAAACATACTAGTCTCCGAAGAATTTCTACAAAGTAGAGGGGTAGATGTAGTTCGATTGAGTCGAGGTGGGGATGTCACCTACCATGGTCCTGGTCAAATTGTAGGATATCTTATTTTTCATTTAAAGAACTACAATAAAGACGTGCGCAAATTTGTTTGGAGAATAAAAGAAACCTTTATTAAGATGTTACGAGAAATATACAATATTGAATCCTATGGTCTCGATGGAGAACATACAGGTGTATGGATAGGCAATGATAAAATAACGGCTATAGGCATATCTATAAGTAAAATGGTAAGTATGCACGGCTTTGCCTTTAATGTAAACACAAATTTAGAGCATTTTAATTGGATTTATCCTTGTGGTTTTAAAGACCGAGGAGCAATCTCCTTAGAAAAACTAGTGGGGCATCCTATGGATATGGATGAACTAAAAGATAAGACTGTAAAATATTTCTGTGAATTATTTGAAGTAGAACCAGTTATTATGAGCTTAAAAGATGTGTTGACAGCATCTTAAGCAATGAAAAGCTTTACAAAAAGTATATTGCTACATTTTTGTAAAATAATTTTTTAACAAAAATATAGTAGTATACTTAATAATCTGTTATAATGGACACATTGTATAAAATAATTGAAAGGAGTGTTTCTAAGTGAATATTAAGCATTCTACCTTTAAGGGTGGAATTCATCCACCAGGACGTAAGGAGCTAACAAGCGGTAAAAAGTTAGTAATAGCAAAAGCTCCTGAAACCGTTGTCATTCCAATGTTGATGCACTCAGGATCCCCAGCGAAACCTATAGTAAAAAAGGGCGACCTTGTAAAAGTAGGTCAATGCATAGGTGAGCCTAATGGATTTATCTCTGCTATGGTTCATTCAAGTGTATCTGGCGAGGTCATAGCCGTTGAACCAAGACTTCATCCAAAAGGGCAAAAAATCTTATCTGTAGTCATCAAATCGGACATGCAAGATACTCTTTATGAAGAAGTGAAACCAAAAGGAGATTTAGAAAGCTTATCCCCTGAGGAGATCAAGCAAATTGTACAGGAGGCTGGTATTATTGGAATGGGTGGAGCTGCATTTCCTACACATGTAAAGCTCACCCCAAGAAAAGGAAAAACAGTAGAGCACATTATTTTAAATGGTGCAGAGTGTGAACCCTATTTAACATCAGATGAGTACATTATGAACAATCATGCTGATAAAGTAGTCTTTGGATTAAAAGCAATGATGAAGTGCATGGGTGTTCAAAGAGGGTACATAGGAATTGAAGACAACAAGAAGGAAGCTATCGAGGCCATAAGTAGGGCTCTTGGTAATGACGAATCCATTGAGCTTTTTTCACTACATACGAAATACCCACAAGGTTATAAGGATCAATTAATAACAGCAATTATAGGTAAAGAAGTTCCATCTGGAGGCTCTTCGGCTGATGTTGGAGCAGTAGTTTTTAACGTGGGGACAGCAGCTGCCATTTCTGATGCGATACAAGAAGGAATGCCTCTCATAGAGAGAATCGTAACCATATCCGGCGGAGCTGTAAAAAATCCAAGTGTATTAAAAGCTAAAATTGGTGCAAATATAGCGGATTTAATTGAAAATTGCGGGGGTTTTTCAGAAGAACCTACGAAGATTATCAATGGTGGGCCAATGACTGGACTTGCTCAGTACTCTCCTGATATTCCTCTTCTCAAGGAAACTACTGGTATTTCATGTCTTACAAAGGAAGAAGCAGAGGTGCCAAATCCTCAACTATGTATTCGATGTGGAAAATGTGCTAGCATATGTCCTGTTCGATTATTGCCTTTGTATATAGCAGAATACTCTTTAAATGGAGATTATGAAAAATGTAAGAAATATCACGCATTAGATTGTATGGAATGTGGCAGTTGTTCCTACATATGCCCTTCAAAGCGAACACTGCTCTCTTCCATTCGTGTTGCAAAAAGAGAAATTATCGCAAATAGCAGAAAAGAGAAATAAGGGGGTTAAACATTGAAGGAAGATTTATTAATCGTATCATCGTCGCCTCATATCCGCGCAAATCACAGTACCTCTAGCATAATGAGAGATGTGGTCATTGCTTTAATGCCAGCACTTATAGCTGGAGTAGTGCGATTTGGAATAAGAGCAGCGATACTCACAGCCATCTGCATAGGAACTTGTCTGGTTACAGAAGCAATAATACAAAAATTAATGAAAAAAGAAATTACTATTAATGACTACAGCGCAGTAGTAACTGGCATACTTTTAGCATTTAACTTGCCTGTTAGCGCATCTTGGTGGTTGGCTGTAATCGGTTCTGCATTTGCCATTGCCATCGTCAAACAATGTTTTGGAGGAATCGGTCAAAACTTTATGAATCCAGCTCTTGGAGCAAGAGCGATGCTTGTAGCATCTTGGCCTTCAAGGATGACTTCTTCTGCTTTTGTAGATGCTACAACTTCAGCAACTCCTTTAGAACTTGTAAAAAGCGGAGTTACAGAAGGATTACCAAGTTATATGGATCTGCTAATAGGTAATGTAGCCGGATGTATTGGAGAAGTATCTGCCTTAGCTTTACTTATTGGAGGACTGTATCTGCTTTACAGAAGAGTTATTACTTGGCATATTCCAGTAGTATTTATGGGAACTGTATTTGTACTTGCATTCATTTTTGGCGAAAACCCAATGTATCACCTTCTAAGTGGAGGTTTGTTCTTAGGTGCTTTCTTTATGGCTACAGACTATGCTTCATGTCCTCCAACAAAAAAAGCCCAAATTATTTATGCTTTTGGATGCGGGTTATTGACAACAGTCATAAGACTATGGGGAGGTTACCCAGAAGGGGTGTCCTATGCAATTCTTCTTATGAATGTATGTGCACCATTAATTGAGCGATTTACCATACCTAGAATTTACGGGGAGGTGAAAGGTTGATGAAAGAGATTATTAATTTAGCTCTTAAACTTTTTGTTATTACTGCAGTTGCAGCTTTAGCCTTAGCGTTCACGAATTCGATTACAGGAGAAAGAATCGCAGAACAAATCGAAATGGAAAATAAATTAGCTCGTGAAGAGGTCATATCGCCTTCTGACTACTTTGAACAGGTTGAACAGCAAACGATTATTGATCATGAAAAGAAATTAGGTTTTAATAACCTCGAAATCATCTCTGAAGTGTACAAAGATATTGTAGGGGATGAGATAATAGGTTATACGTTTAAAGTCTTACCAAAAGGCTATGGTGGTGAAATGAATATATTAGTAGGGATTTCAATAGAGGGCGAGATTACAGGGCTTAAGGTAGTTGGACACAGTGAAACTCCTGGATTAGGGGCAAAGGCTACAGAAAAATCCTTCCAAGATCAATTTGCAGGAATGTCTACAAGTACCCCACTTACTGTAATCAAATCAGGTACTGCTGGTGATAGTGAGGTTCAAGCTATTACGGGATCTACTATTACTACACAAGCTGTTACCGATGGGGTAAACGCTGCTCTTGAAGTATTTAATGAAATGAATAAATAGGGGGGAGGTATAAGTTATGAATTTTATTAAAAATCTCTGGAGAGGTATTATTCCAGAAAACCCAATTTTTCGATTGGTTTTGGGAATGTGTCCTACACTGGCAGTAACCACTGCTGCGGTTAATGGCTTGGGAATGGGCCTTGCCACAATGGCCGTATTAATTGGCTCGAATGTAGTAGTTTCACTACTTCGAAATTTCATACCAAATAAGGTAAGAATACCAGCTTACGTAGTAATTATAGCATCCTTTACAACTATTGTAGGATTGCTTTTAAAGGCTTTTGTGCCTGTTTTAGATAGGGCATTAGGTCTTTTTATTCCTCTTATCGTCGTAAACTGTACTATTTTAGCGAGAGCAGAATCTTTTGCTTCTAAAAACGGTATTTTAGATTCTTTAGCTGATGCGGTAGGTATGGGCATTGGATTTACTTTATCACTAACTCTATTAGGTAGTGTCAGAGAAATATTAGGTGCGGGTAGCATGTTTGGATTTTCGCTGTTTGGTGCTAGTTATGAACCAGCTTTGATTATGATTTTACCTCCAGGTGCGTTCCTTGCTCTAGGACTTCTCATGGGACTACTAAACAAGTTGACGGATAGAAAAAAGGAAAGGAGCAGTGTAAATGACTGAGTTACTGATTATCCTATTAAGTGCTATACTAGTAAATAATTTTATATTAGTAAAATTTTTAGGTATCTGCCCTTTTCTAGGAGTATCTAAACAAGTAGAAACAGCTGCAGGCATGGGAGCAGCAGTTACCTTTGTTATGGCTCTTGCCTCTGCAGTTACATATATTATACAATATACGATATTAGAACCCTTTAACTTGCAGTATTTGCAGACAATAGCTTTTATTTTAGTCATTGCATCTTTAGTGCAATTTGTAGAGATGGTTATTCAAAAGGTAAGCCCTACATTGTATGATGCTTTAGGTGTATATCTTCCTCTTATTACGACAAACTGTGCGGTATTAGGGGTAGCCATTTTAAATATCGATGCAAAGTATAATTTTATTCAAACCATTTTTAATGGTGTGGGAGCAGCACTCGGTTTTACTTTAGCGATTGTACTCTTTGCAGGAATCAGAGAGAGATTAGAAATAGCTCCTATTCCTAAACCATTACAAGGTTTTCCTATTGCATTGATTACTGCCTGCTTAATGTCTATAGCGTTTTTAGGCTTTTCAGGATTACTATAGGAGGTGATAAGGCTTGATAAGTGAATTAATTGTTCCTGTTCTTTGGTTAGGAGGAATGGCCATAGTTTTTGGAGCCATCCTAGGATATGCATCAAAAGTATTTGCAGTAGAAAAGGATCCTAAAGTACCATTGATTCTAGATGTACTGCCTGGTGCAAACTGTGGTGGTTGTGGATTTCCAGGTTGTGAAGCCTTTGCAGTGGCTGTTGCTGCAGGAAGTGCAAAAGTCGATAGCTGTCCAGTTGGAGGCGCGAGCACTGCTGAAAAGATTGGTGAGATCATGGGCGTAGATGCTGGTGGTTCTGAAAGAATGATTGCTCGAGTAATCTGTCAAGGTACATCTTCTAATTGCTCTAACAAATTTGAGTATTATGGAGTAAGAGACTGTAAGGAAGCGGTTATTGCCCAAGGCGGTCATAAAAGCTGTAATTATGGTTGTTTGGGATTTGGAACTTGTGAAAGAGTCTGTCCTTTTGACGCCATTCACGTAACGGAAGATGGGATTGCAAAAGTGGACCCTGATAAATGTACAGCTTGCGGAAAATGTATAGAAGCATGTCCTAAATTAGTTATTGATTTAGTGCCAGCATCTAAAGGCGTTCACGTAGATTGTAACTCAAAAGATAAGGGTAAAGAAGTAAAATCAAATTGTAAAGTGGGCTGTATTGGTTGTAAAGCTTGCGTAAAAAATTGTCCTGAAGAAACAATCGGCTTTGAAGACAATTTAGCCAAAATCCACTACGATAAATGCACACAATGTATGGTCTGCGTAGAAAAATGCCCAACAAATGCAATCACAGCAGAAATGATTCAAACAAAGCAAAAAGTATCTTAAAAAAGCGCCTTTGGGCGCTTTTTTAGTCCCTAGGCGCTAGTCTTTATTCCCTAGCACTGGGGTATTCTTTCGGGTCACAGAAATGTTAATTGTAAAGTTGCACTCCCCGCAGAAATGCGATTAAATGTTTTTCCTGACCACCTTATAAAAAGTTCCGCTTTCCGCATTCCGCATTCAGCTATTTTCTTTTTTCCGTCTAACCACTAAGTTCTACATTTTAAATTCTAAGTAAAAACCTACGCCACAAAGTTTCCACATTCCGCAGTAAGGTTGATTTTGGAATCAGACGTAATTTTCTTTACTTATTTAGAAAATTTTAATATACTGTATAATATCATCTAGTAAGACTGTTTATTTGGAAGGGGCCTAAGTGTATATGAGGAATAATAAGGGGATTTTACTCTTAATTGTGCTTGCTTCCTTGTTTGCTGGGCAGTTGGCAGGAGAATTTCTTTCTGATTACATAAGTATTTTCGGGAAAACTGTTAATATTAGCATTTTAAGTGGTGGTGCTCCATGGGTATTAGATTTAAGCTTTGTTACCTTGACTTTAGGTGTAGTCATTAATATCAATTTAGGTAGCATTGTGTTTTTAATACTTGCTCTAGCCCTTTATTACCGAAATTAATAACAGAGGGGATAAAATTGTGAGTAGAATTATTTTAGCATCTGCATCTTCAAGAAGAAAAGAGATATTACAAAATTTAAACTTAAAATTTGATATTGTAGTCAGCGATATCGAAGAAAAAATAGACAAACAATTATCCAATGAAGAAAATGTAGAGAAAATTGCTTTGGAAAAAGCATTAGATGTGGCGGAAAAGACAAATGACACCCCTGGAATTATTATTGCAGCCGACACTATGGTAGTTGCTGATGACATATTAATTGGCAAGCCTACAAATGATCAAGAAGCGTTTTGCATTTTAAAGTCTTTGTCTGGTAAACAGCATGAAGTAATTACAGGGATATGTGTTTTTAGTACAGAAAAAAACAGAAAAATTGTAAGTCATAGAAATACCAAAATAAAATTTGCTACTCATAGTGATGAAGTCATTTGGAGATACATCGAAACAGGAGAAGGACGAGATAAGGCAGGAGCCTATGCCATTCAAGGTTTAGGATCTCTATTTGTAGATACGATAGAGGGTTGCTATACGAATGTAGTAGGATTGCCAATTACACTGCTTTGTGATATGCTAGCAGAATTTGATGTTCATATCCTATAAGAAGCTTAAATGAGAAAGTCGGTCTATTATAGATAAAGTTAACAATGATAATAGATGTAGAAAGGTGGAAATTAATTGAGTATATTTAATAATGGATACGTGGGCATTGACTTAGGTACAGCAAATATTTTAGTTGCTATAAAAGGACAAGGTATTATTGTAAGAGAGCCTTCTGTTGTGGCCATAAACTTAGACACCAAAGAACCTATTGCCGTTGGAAATGAGGCAAAGGAGATGATAGGCAGAACGCCAGGTAATATTGTGGCTATTAGGCCTTTAAAAGATGGAGTGATTGCAGACTTTAGGTCAACGCAAATTATGTTAAAATATTTTATCGATAAAGCTATTAAGCTTTCAAAGTTTAGAAGACCGCGGGTTTTAATTGGCGTGCCATCGGATATTACAGAAGTAGAGCGTAAGGCGGTCATTGAAGCCGCTCAGATGTCAGGAGCTAGCCAAATAGGCATTATTGAGGAAGCTCTTGCTACAGCAATTGGCGCAGGTTTGCCAGTTGGTGAAGCTACGGGAAGTATGGTCATCGATATTGGTGGGGGTACTACAGATATTGCGGTAATCTCATTAGGTGGTCTTGTTATCAGCAATTCCAAGAGAGTTGGTGGAGATGATTTCGATGCGTCTATTATCCAATATATTAGGAATAAGTATAATTTATCTATTGGAGAAAGAACAGCAGAGAACATAAAGATGACTATCGGTTGTGCAATAAAAGATCTACATGATGAAGAGATGAATATTAAAGGACGAGATCTACTATCTGGCTTGCCAAAGACAATAGCTGTTACTACAGAAGATATTTATAGCGCTATTGAAAATCCTATACAGACGATTGTAGAATCTGTAAAAAGCGTATTAGAAAAGACGCCGCCAGAGTTAGCATCAGATGTTATGGAGCGAGGAATTGTCATGACAGGTGGTGGTGCTTTGTTAAAGGGTCTTAATAATCTAGTAGAAAAGGAAACAGGCATTAGGTGCAGTATCGCAGAGGATCCATTGGATTGTGTGGCAAAAGGAACAGTAATGGTATTAGAGCAGGGATACAATAATGAAATATTTAATGCAAAATAATTTCTGGAGGTAATTTTGTAATTGAAATGGTTTAAAGAACATCGTGTGGCCATAAATATTGTCATAATGGTTTTATTTCTGTTCGTATGTATCGGAACGACATCTCAGGGTAGAGCATATACTACTGCTCCTGAGGGCATAATACGGAATACTACATCACCTGTAGAAAGAGTACTGTACTTATCGTCACAATACGTTAAAAATCTATACGATTTCGTCGTTGATTTGCCGTTTCTTAAAGCCAGAAATGAACAGTTGGAAAAAGAATTAAATGAAGCTCAAATTAAATTAGCAAATTACGATAAACTGACTCAAGAAAATGAAGAGCTATTGAAATTGTTGGATTTTACAAAAGAAAATAGTCAATATCAGTATATATCTGCATCGGTTGTCAGTGTTGACCCTTATAGAGGTTTTAGTTTAGTAGTAATTGATAAGGGCAGCAATGAAGGAGTCAAAAAGGATATGACGGTCATTTTAAGCGAAGGTCTTGTAGGAAGAGTAAAGGAAGTCTCTAATGGAACGAGCAAAGTTTTGACTATAATAGATAGTACAAGTATGTTTAATGGTATAAGCGTAAAAAGCAAAGACTATATTCGGATTACTGGTAAAGATGATCATTCTATGCTGGAGGGATATGCTGATCCTGAAGCAAAAATACAGAAGGGTGATATTGTCGTGACTTCAGGTCTAGCCGGTGTATTTGAAAAAAATATCGTCGTGGGAAAAGTAAAAGAGATCAAGACAGATGCTGGAAGATTAGAAAAAATTCTCACCATTGAGCCATCAATAGACATTGAAAAGATCGATAAGGTATTACTCATTAAACGGTAGAATAAGGTGATAGTTTGAATATTGTCAAATTAAGTGTAATATTGTTGATTGAGCTTATATTACAAAGTACTGTTTTTCAATTTTTTAATTTAAGTGGCAGATATCCAGATCTTTTATTAATTAGTTTAATATGCTTTTCCATACTTTTAGGAAGAAAGCAATCTTATACTCTTGGATTCGTCATAGGTTTACTAGGAGATATTTTATATGGTGATTTTATCGGACTATATGCTTTGAGTTTTCTCTTGACGGCATTTATTACTAGCGTAATGAGTGAAAATATGTTTAAAGATAGTTTATTAGCTCCTATTAGTGTTTTTCCGATAGGAGTTATTATCAATCATGGCGCGAGAGTTTTAATCTTGTATTTAATAGGGAATCACATCTCCATTATCAATTACTTGAAGTTTTTTAATCTTACCTATTGGGTAATAAATTTTATGGCATTGCTTTTGATTTATCCTTTGTCATTAAGATGGATTCGAAACAGTCATTAAGTCGCAAATAAGGAGTTAATTTTAAATAAATGATAGTTAATAAGAATAAATATAGATTTATTTTTTTATTCGTATTTTTAATTTTGTTAATCACAATATTTCTTTTTCGCCTTGCTTACTTGCAGATTATCAGTGGCGAGCAGTATGCACAGATGGCTGAGAATAAAATGGTACAAAAAATTACTGAAACGGCCCCTAGAGGGTCTATTGTTACAGGAGATGGCTATGAGATAGCTAAAAGCAAGGTCGGTTACTCAGTAGAACTCATCTACAGCAATATCGAAGATGGACAGGAAAATCAAGTGCTTTTACAACTGTATAATTTACTTGAAAAGAACGAGGAAGAGTTTGAAGATAAATTCCCCATATTGATTGAAAAGGGATCTATATTTTTTACTTATGAAAAAGAAGAAAAAGAGTGGAAAGAAAAACACGAGATTCCCCGAAATGCTACTGCAGAAGAAGCACTAATCATACTTAGAGATAAATACAATGTAAAAGATGAAATCAGTAATGAAGTGGCACTAGAAGCTATTGAGAAGGTTCATATGAATGCAAATTTACCCCTTTCTATTAGAGATGGAGATATTATATTTGGCTATGAAACGAAGGAACTTCAGTGGAAAAAAGATTTTGGCTTTAAGAAAGAAGAATATGACTATAGTGCTGAGAAATCTCTTCAAAAGCTTCGGAAAATGTATGAAATAGATGAAACTTTATCCAATGAAGATGCTAGAAAAATCTTAGTGTTTCGCCAGATGGTAAAAGCACAGGGATTTCGGTCTTGGGAGCCTATTCAGGTAGCTCGGAATATTAAACTAGAAACAGTGTTTGAAATTGATTCAAGAGTACATGAATTATCAGGAGTCAGCGTAGCTTCTAATCCTGTGAGGGAATATCCTTTTCAAAATTTAGCTTCTCATGTTTTGGGATATATTGGTAAAGTCAGTGAGAAAGATGTTGAAGATGGAAGCTATAAGATGAGAGATCTTAAGGGGATTAGTGGCATCGAATCTTCCTTTGAAGAATATCTAAAAGGAGAAGATGGCCAGCGATTTGCCGTTACAGATTATAAAGGGATTGCCCAAAACGACCCAACACAAGAGGTCCAAGACCCTATTCCTGGAGATGATGTATATTTAACTTTGGATTACGATTTACAAAGAGTAGCCGAAGAATCTTTAGAAAATCAAATCAAAAAAATTCAAAAAACAAATGCGCCTAATGCAAAATCTGGTGCAGTAGTAGCCTTAAATGTAAAGACAGGCGCAGTACTAGCTTTGGCTAGTTATCCTGATTACAATCCTAATTTATTTACAAATGGAATTAGCTCTGAAGATTGGAATAAATTAAATGTGCTCGTAAATGACCCATTATACCCAAAACCACTTTACAACAATGCTACATTGTCGGCATTACAGCCAGGTTCCGTATTTAAACCTCTTATGGCTGCAGCAGGTTTGCAAGAAGGGGTCATTACAAAACATTCAACAATATACTGCGGAAGGGTTTATGGGAGATTCCCCCAATTTACTTGTTTAGGGGCTCATGGTGCAGAAACCGTTCGAGAAGCCCTGAGAGACTCCTGTAATATCTTCTTCTATGAAACGGGATATCGATTAGGTATAGATAATATCGAAAAATATGCTAAAGAATTTGGAATAGGCCAGAAAACAGGTCTAGAAATATCGGAGTCTTCAGGTTACTTGGCGACAAAAACCGATAAAGTACAAATTCGAACGTATTCTACATCAGACTATATTCGAAAAAACGTGGGCATTAAGGGAAATGCTATTATTACAAATGAGGATGGAACAGAGCAAGCTGTATATAAGTCATACGCGATTGCGAGAGAATTATACACTCAAATAACGCCTGACAAATACGAATACGACTCAATCTCTCAATTATACAATCGTATTTTTGAAGAAGTTACTGCGATTATGGCTAAGTACAATGTAAAAGACAATGTATATTTGCAAAATATCACTCGGCAAATTATGGATTCAAGATGGGTAACAACAGACACAATTAATGCATCTATCGGTCAAGGTGGAAACTCTACTACGCCAATCCAAATGGCAAATTTTTTAGCTACTTTAGTAAATGGGGGCATTCGGAGAGAACCTTATTTAGTGGATAAGATTGTAGACAGCAATGGAAAAGTCACTTATGAACATAAAGAAAAAATACTAAATAAAGTTAACGTAGATGAAGGATATATTGATGAAATCAAAAAAGGCATGAAGGATGTAATGCTACAAGGAAGTGGTCGATCAGGCTTTCTAGGTTTTGATCACAATGGCATAGGAGTAGGTGGTAAAACAGGTACAGCTCAATACGGATCGGAAAAGATAGACAATACTGGGTGGTTTATGGCATTTGCTCCTTATGATGATCCTGAAATAGCTGTAGTGACCATGATTATTCAAGGGGATACAAGTATCAACTCTGTCCCAGTAGCGAGAGATGTAATAGATGCTTATTTCTACAATAATTATACTTTTGAAGAAGCTCAAGAAATGAAGAAAAAAGAAGAAGAGCCTAAAAAAGAAAACGACGAAGAAGAAAAAGCTGAAGTAGATCAGCAAGAAAAGGATGAATAAGTGTAAAATGTAAAGTGGAAAGTGTGAGTTTATTGCAGCTTTCCACTTATTTAGTATTTTTCTCATAATAAGTTAATTTAAAGTAAAAAAGATGTTGACAAACTTTGAAATAGTGCTATAATAGATATTACACGCAAGGAACATAAATATTATCGCGGGGTGGAGCAGTTGGCAGCTCGTCGGGCTCATAACCCGGAGGTCGCAGGTTCGAGTCCTGTCCCCGCAACCATTTCATAAAACACGAATCAGAGATGATTTCGTGTTTTTTTCGTTAAGGTAGTCAGGTAGTCAGGTGGTCAGGTGGTAAGGTAGTAAGGTAGTAAGGTGGTAAGGTGGTAAGCAAAATTTTAAAACCTTTAAAGTTGAACTCGCCGTAGGCGAGAGTCTAATACAATTGTTTAACCATCGTTTAACTATTGCTCAACCATTGTTCAACTATGGTTTCAAGATCGTTTAACTACTGTTCAAAAAGAGGTGTAAAATGGAAAAGTGGACCAGTGCAGATAAAATAGAAATCCTTAAGGGTATTGAAGTATTTAGAGAGGCTAAATCTGAAACTTTAGATACTCTTGCTGATTGTTTTAGTGTTCGTCAGTATAAGAAAAATGAACACATTTTCAAAGATAAAGACGAGTGTTCTAGTCTATATCTTGTGAAAAGTGGTTTGGTCTCTCTTTATAAGATGAGTTCTCAGGGTGAGAAAAAGGTGATCTTTATTTTGGGAAAAGGAAAGATGATAAATGAAGTAGTACTCCAGGGTTTGCCATCTTCTATAAGTTGTGATGCCTTTGAGCCTAGTGAGATTTTGTGCTGGAACAAAGACAAGTTTTTACATATTATGAGCCAAGACTTTAATTTGACAAAGGGAGTCTTGCGATCTCTGTCATTAAAGACTAGACGCTTATATCGCCAGCTTAAAAATACATCTAATTCTGTACGAGCAGATAAACGAATTGCAGCTAAATTGTGGAAATTGTCTGGAGATTACGGAGTAGCTTGTGAGAAAGGCATTTGTATTGATATGGACTTAAGTATTACATATCTCGCCGATATGTTAGGATCCCAAAGAGAAACGGTTTCAAGACAGATAAAAATTTTAAAGGAACATGGTCTCGTGGGAATAGAAGACAAGAAATTTATTGTTTACGATCGTGAAAAATTAGCAAGTTATTTTAAGGAACCGTGACTTTTATCACGGTTCCTTTTTTATTTATGTACTATACTATTGTTGATAAATAAAAGACAAACATAGATTGTGAGGACAGCTAAAATGTATGAAGAGGATTTAAAACTAGTTTCAAAGGCAGCAAAAGCAAAAGTCAGTTTTATGAAAGGTAATCTTTTGGGCTATTTTATTGCATCTATGTTAGGTGGAGCCTATGTAGGGTTTGGCGTATTGCTCATTCATTCTATTGGGGGGATGCTTCAAGGTGGGCCCTATACTAAAATCATTATGGGGGTGTCTTTTTCCATTGCCTTAAGTCTAGTAGTAATTGCAGGGGCAGAATTGTTTACGGGAAATAATTTCGTCATAGGCACAGGTGCGTTAATGGGCACGGTTTCTTGGAAAGACACTATAAAAGTTTGGATCGTATGCTACCTTGGCAATTGGGCAGGTTCAATTGTTTTAGCTATTCTATCCTGGGGGGCAGGTATTAGTACTGGACCAATTGGCGAGTTTGTTGCTGCAATGTCAGCAACAAAAATGAGCATTCCGCTGATTTCCCTTCTGTTAAAAGGAGTTCTATGTAATATATTAGTATGCTTAGCTATTTGGAGCAGTACTAGATGTAAATCAGAGAGCGGCAAATTGATTATGATTTTTCTCTGTTTATTTGCATTCATAACATCAGGGTTTGAACACAGCATCGCTAATATGACTCTTTTAACTATTGGGCTATTAGCTCCTCATGGAACTGCAATTTCTTTAGGGGGATACTTGTACAATATTGGTGTTGTAACTATAGGGAATATGATAGGCGGAATTTTATTTTTAGCCATTCCTTATTATATAATAGCAGGGAAAAAAGTCGGAAAAGCTCTTGAACAATAGTAAAATAATAGATAAATTGTGTTTGATAGTTGCAAATTAGTGGTAAAATAAAAAATATTAAGTTCGTGATAAATATCACTGTGAACATTGTTCTAGAATTATATACTATACTTGAAAAATAAAAAACAAACATATAAAACAAACCTAGTGAGCAAGTAGTCCTAAATGGACTTTAAATTAAAAGAAAGAGGTGTAAAACATGGGTTATCATTTGACACTGGAAAAAGCCAATGATGTATTCAAGCAATGGTCTGAAGAAAATGTAATTTATGCCCCAAAGCGTTTTGTAGGAGGTGGAGCTTTTTCAGATACGGACGTCATACGCTATGGAGAAGTACAAAAGGTAGAGGAAATTGAATTAAATGAAAAATCCGATTTTTCTTTTAAAGAGATTCTTATTCCCCTATCAGAAACCCTTTTCTTCTTTACAGAAGATGAAGTGAAAGAGGCAGATTCACCAAAAAAAGGAGCAATTGTACTACTTAGAAGTTGTGATTTGCACAGTGTAAAAAGACTAGATGAGATTTATTTACATAATGGTCCAGAAGACTATTACTATAAGAGACTAAGAGATAAAGTGAAATTTGTGCTAATAGGCTGCGAAAGTGCATTTGATAGTTGCTTCTGCGTAGATATGGGTACCAATGAATCAAAAGATTATGATGCTTCATTAGAACGAAAAGGAGATACAGTCTGCATAGATAATAAAAACAATGATTGGGAAGACCTCCTTTCAGCTAATAGCTCTTGCATAGAGGAAGTAGTTCCTGCGCACGTAACAGAAACAATGACAAGAGTATCTATTCCAGAAAATATTACACTAGACATTTTTAACTCCACAATGTGGGATGAATACGATAGCCGTTGTATTAATTGTGGTAGATGTAATTTCTCATGTCCTACTTGTACTTGCTTTACAATGCAGGATATCTTCTACACAGACAATGGCAAAGTTGGTGAGCGTAGAAGAGTTCAAGCTTCCTGTATGGTTGATGGATTTACAGATGTAGCAGGCGGCGGAAGCTACCGAAAGAAAAATGGTCAAAGAATGCGCTTTAAAGTATTGCATAAAGTGTATGACTTTAAAAAGAGAAATGGCTATCACATGTGTACAGGTTGTGGCCGTTGCGATGATGTTTGTCCAGAATATATCTCTTATTCTAAAATCCTCAATAAATTAGAAGATGCAATACAGGAGGTGTCTAAATAATGCAAAATGAATATATTCCATTTCAATCAGAAATAAAAGAAGTTATTAAGCATACAGATATTGAATACACCTTTAGAATGACCTATACAGGACCTGTAAAACCAGGACAGTTTTTTGAAGTCTCTATTCCTAAGTTTGGAGAAGCCCCAATCTCTGTAAGTGGGATAGGAGAAGGAACTGTAGATTTGACCGTACGCCGAGTAGGTAAAGTAACAGATGAAATTTTTGAGCATTATGTAGGAGACAAATTGTTTTTACGAGGACCTTACGGAAATGGTTTTGATATTGAAGAGTATAAGGGAAAAGATTTAGTTGTTGTAGCTGGTGGTACAGGTGTTTCTCCTATTAGAGGGGTAATAGATTATTTTAGCGATCATAAAGATGAAGTTAAGTCTCTTACTTTCATTGCAGGATTTAAAAGCCCTGATGATATTTTGTTTACAAAAGATTTTGAAAAATGGGAAAAAACTATGGACGTTATTTTGACTGTAGATTGTGCTGAAGAAGGATTTATCTGCAATGTAGGCATGGTTACAGAATATATTCCAAAACTACAACTTGAAAATATAGAAGAAGCAGTAGCTGTCGTCGTAGGACCGCCTCCGATGATGAAGTTTTCAACATTAGGTCTACTAGATATCGGATTTAAAGAAGAAAACATTTGGATTTCACAAGAAAGAAAAATGTGTTGTGGTCTAGGTAAATGTGGTCACTGTAAAATCGATGACGTGTATGTGTGTTTAGATGGCCCAGTATTTAATTATACAAAAGGTCGCCAATTATTGGATTAGGGGGGAGAAGCTAGTATGGATATGAATACAAAACAATTAAAAAAGAACGCTTTTCGTGTAACAAAACATAGGGGAATCACTGCATCCCGAATTCGAGTTCCTGGTGGTCATTTAGATGCTAAATTTTTGTCTATGATACAAAATATTGCAGAAACATACGGAAATGGAACGGTACATATTACATCGAGACAGGGCTTTGAAGTACCTGGTATTGCATATCAAGATATGCCAAAAGTCAACGAGCTATTACAACCAATTATTGAAGGATTGGATATTAATCAAGAAAATCCTGGAGAGGGTTATAATGCTTCAGGAACTCGTAATGTAACAGCTTGTATCGGAAATAATGTCTGTCCCTATGGATGTTATAATACATCTGCATTTGCTAAGCGAATTGAAAAAGCCATATTTCCAAATGATTTACACTTTAAGATTGCCCTAACAGGTTGCCATAATGATTGTGCAAAAGTGCGAATGCATGATTTTGGAATTATCGGAATGACTGAGCCTCAATATGACAAGGACCGATGTGTCAACTGCGGTGCTTGCGTGAAAAAATGCCTAAAGAAATCCGTAAACGCTTTAGAAACGGTGAATTATAAGGTAGAAAGAAATCATGAAAAATGTATAGGTTGTGGTGAGTGCGTTTTAAATTGCCCAACAGGTGCATGGACTCGCAGTGATAAAAAATATTATAGATTAACTCTTCTAGGTAGAACAGGCAAGAAAAACCCTCGCCAAGGAGAAAACTTTGTTAAATGGATTGATGAAGAAAGTATCGTAAAAATCATATTAAACACTTATGATTACGTTACAGAGTATATTGCTAAAGATGCCCCAGGTGGAAAAGAGCACATCGGATACATTGTAGACAGAACTGGCTTTGAAGAATTTAAAAAGTGGGCCTTAAAAGATGTAGAGTTCCCAGAAGAAGCAGAGGTAGAACACACAGTATACTGGAATGGCATTAAGTACGCGCCTTAGGCGCGTTAGTCACTAGCGGCTAGTCAAGAGTCGCTAGTGTTTTTTAATAGGAAATCTCTGCTTTTAACATTGGCTCTTACCCGGTCATCCTGAGCGCAAGCGAGGGATCTTGACCCAAAAGGAATCCCCTAATGCTAGGGACTAAAGACTAGTGACTAATAGCTGGCAGCTGATGGCTAAAACCTTGTAGATGTTTTTAACTCCAAAAATAAAATATTGTGTTTAATCCTCAAAAAATAGGGTATATTATCAGTACAAGGTAACAGGTTTCATAAAAAGATAATCAAAGCTTTTAAGCTAATCTATAAAATAGCAGTAGGTAAATAAGCAGATGAATCCTCCAATAATCTTTAAGGATTATTAAGGAACCTAAAACGGAATTAGGAAGTAGTCTAAACTGTTTACATTATGGAGTGGATTAGAGGTAACGCGTGACCACTTAAAAGTATAGATTGATCTTTAATAAAACCACACCTTGGAAGATTAGCTTCAGGAAGGAAATTGCATGGAGATTGAGTACAAGATATAAGGGACGAATTTCATCAAATCGTGTGAAATCGTCCCTTATATCGTTCTACATAAGGTGGTAAGCTAAATCTTAAAACCAAAAACCGTAATGCTACCTTTGATAGCAAAAGGACCCTAGAGGAATACCATGATACTAGTGACTAGCGGTTAATGGCTAGTCACTAGATTACAATTGTATTCCTAGTAAGCACATGTCATCTTCAAAATCTCTTTCTTGCCTGTGCTCATTTAAACTGGCTATGATATTCTCACAAGCTGTGGATATAGACAAGTCCTTGGAGTTTCGAATAATGTCTAATAAAGTACTTGTCTTGTAAAACTCTCCATATCTATTTCGCAGTTCTGTTACTCCATCTGTATATAGAAAAATTTGATCGCCTTTTTCATATAGGATGGACTGTTGAACAAAAGGATAGTCGTCAATATATTGGCTTAGCCCAACTAAGGGTTGGTTTGAATGCAGGAACTGCATGATATTTTGTTTTTTACGGTACAGTATGGCAGAAGGATGTCCAGCATTACAGTAGCGAATAGATTGCTTGTCCGGATCAAAGACCATATAAATCATGCTAAAAAAGTTGTCTGGTACCACGTCCGATATATCTGCCTCTATAAATGCCATGACTTTACTTGGTTTGCATAAAAGACCCTTTTTTTTGCTGCAATGTTTAAGAGTGAGTTTAATCATGCCCGTAATCATTGCTGCATCAATACCATGACCAGCCATATCAGCAATTGCAATGGCAACTTTATTGCTATCTTTATCAAAAAAGAAATCGTAGAAATCTCCACCCACTTCTCTAAAAGGCTTTAAATAAGAGTAGAAGTTATAGTAATCTGATTTAAAAGCATCCATATGAGGGATAATCTTCTTTTGGATTCGTTGGGCAAATTCTAATTGTTTACTAAAGATGTCATTTTTCTTTTTTAATTCTTTATTAAGTGCTATTGCTTTAGAGGACCTAGATGCAAGAGTTGCAATAAGATCAAGGGTGTTCATCTTTTCATCAGATTTAGGAGGGGTGTCTGAGATAATAGATGCTTCAAATTGACAGATTTGAT
Source organism: Alkalibaculum bacchi (assembly GCF_003317055.1). Taxonomy (NCBI): domain Bacteria; kingdom Bacillati; phylum Bacillota; class Clostridia; order Eubacteriales; family Eubacteriaceae; genus Alkalibaculum; species Alkalibaculum bacchi. Next base: position 118,023 of record NZ_QNRX01000001.1, on the reverse strand, counting down.
CACCTAGACCCCAACATTCTGTTTCTTCAACTACTACATTTTTGTTCATAATACAAGATAAGGCGCCTGCTAAAAAGCCAGATTCAAAAGAGCACAGTGCTTCATCAGTAGTAGGCATACCCGAGCAAATTGCACATTCCTCTTCTTGAAATATAATATGTTCTCCATTATTATAAACAACTTTCATTACGCCAATGGAAAGATCATTAAGGGTATTTACTATATCATCTATTGATACAAACTTAAAATTATTAATTGCCGTATGTCTTCCAGCTTCGTACAATAAAGAGCTAGACAATTTGCTCCCATAAGTATCGCGAAGTGCAAGTCTAAAAAGTCGCATGTATACTAGGTCGATATTTTGGCCTAATTCATTGCGTACAGGACAAGTAATATCTTTAATGGATATTGGGATTTGTTCTTCAAGTTCTTTTAGTTGATATGTAATTGCATCTTTAAAATAATTTAAATAAGTTTCACTCATATAAATTACCTCCTCCCATAAAATAATTATAGTATATTAAGGTAAAAATTTCTATAAGATTCCCGAAAAGGTGATTAGATAATTTATAAAGAATCAAATTTTTTACGAGTTATTAAATATTATAGACTATTTTGTAGGATTTAATTAGTAGAGGTTTAGATTTCTATATATTATAATAAAAGCGAATAGTAATAATCACATCTGAGGTGAAATTTTGTGAGTCCAAATAAGACAGGGTATGTATTTTCCAATACTGCAAATATCTATTTTCAAGTTTTTGGAGAAGAAGATAGACCCGTAATGATACTCATTCATGGACATGGAGAAGATTGGCATACTTTTAATAAGCAAATAAAACCTTTTTCTAAACTATATAAAATAGTGACCATCGATAGTAGAGGTCATGGCCGTTCCTCCTTTGGGATGTACCCCCTTACTATTGAATTTATGGCAAATGATATCATAGCTGTTATGAATGAGCTGGAAATTGGGCAAGCTCATATTATAGGATTTAGCGATGGAGGAAATATTGCCATACAGATTGCTCTAAAATATCCTGAGCGAATTAAAAAACTAGTTCTAGCTGGAGCTAATTTATATCCTACAGGAATAAAAATGGCAAGTCAGGTACCTATTGTTATGGCTTATTTGTTGTGTAAGATTACTTCTGGGTTTAGCAAAAGAGCAAAGAAAAAAGCAAGTTTATTAGATTTGATAGTATGTCAACCAAATTTTGATCCTGGAGAGTTAAAAAAGATACAGTGCCCAACTTTAGTTCTAGTAGGAGAAAAAGATATGGTCAAAAAAGAACATACTGAACTTATTGCTCGCCATATACCTATGTCAAAACTTCAAGTTATAGAAGGAGTTAATCATTTTATATTTAAAGAAGATCCATGTAAGGTGAATTTTTTAATTTTATCCTATTTATGTAAAATGTAGTAGGTATTTCGATCTTTTCTTGAACTTTATTTGAAATGTACTCGAATACATACTATAATATAATAAAAAGGCGAAAGAGGTGTCTAAGATGGTTCGAATTATTTCTGGTCCAAAAGGAAGTGGAAAAACCAAGAAAATCATTGATTTTGCAAATGAGAAAATCAAAGAGACAACTGGAGAAATTGTGTTCATAAACGACAGAGAAAAGTACCGAGAAAAAATAAATAAGAGCATACGTTATGTGAGCACAAACGACTTTTATATTTACACACCGGCCGTATTATTTGGATTTCTTAACGGATTGATTGCTGGCAATTACGACATCGATACAATATTTGTTGATAATTTAGTTCGCATTGCAAAGATTGAAGAATTAGATGATTTAGAAGAACTCTTTAAAGGAATAGACCTCCTTAGCGAAAAGTACGATGTAACATTTATAGTAAGCGTCACAAGCGATGAACCATTACCCGAGGAATATAGAGCCTACGCTTTCTCGTAAAATTTGCCTTTACTAATGAAATAATGTAGAAAACAATTTATTATGAATAGAGTAAAAAAGCAGAGCTAGCGCTTTGCTTTTTTTAATTTGTAAAAGGTGTTCAGGAAAAACAAAAAGTCAACTCTGATGTGGTTAGAACTTATAACACAGTAAAGTGCCAAAGGCACTTTACTGTGTTATAATACTTCTCAACGGAGGAATAAAACATGAAATTGTATAATAATTACTCACATTATTTAAAAGAAAAGTACGGAGAAAAGGTCTATAAGATTCCTATTAGCATACCTTGTTCTTGCCCAAATCGAGATGGAAATATTTCTACGGGAGGTTGTATTTACTGTGGTGAGAGTGGAGTAGGTTATGAAAATTTGCCAAATAGTCTGAGTTCTAGTGAACAACTAGATAAAAATATTGAGTATATATCTAAAAGGTATAAGGCAAAAAAATTTATTCCTTATTTTCAAAACTACACGAATACTTATTTACCTTTAGAAGACTTTAAAAGGCATATTGTGCAAGTTGTCAGGGAGAATATAGTCGGTATTTCTGTATCCACTAGACCTGATTCTATAAATGAAAAGTATCTAGAATTTCTCAAAGATGTTTCAACGAAAAATAATTTAGATATTACCATAGAGCTGGGTTTGCAAACAGCTAATTACCACACATTAAATAAGATCAATAGAGGTCATACCCTAGGGGAATTTATTGATGGAGCTCTTATGGTGAAGAGCTATGGTTTTGATATATGTGCTCATGTAATATTAAATTTGCCTTGGGATAATGAATTAGATGTAATTGAGAGCGCAAAAATCATATCTGCATTAAATATAGACTCTATAAAGTCTCATGCCCTTTATATTGAAAAACACACAAGGATGGCTGAATTATATATGAATAATGAGTTTGAAATAGTCTCATTGGATAATTACATTAACAGAGTGATATTGTTTTTAGAATATTTGAAACCTAATATATCCATACAAAGGCTTATAGGCAGAGCGCCACAGGAAAACACTCTTTTTTGCAATTGGAATACTAGTTGGTGGAAGATTAAGGATATGATTGAAGAAGAAATGAAAAAAAGAGAAAGCTATCAAGGAAAAAAGTGTAATTATTTAGGCGGAAAAACATTAAGATTTCAGTGGTGACAAAGGGGAAACAGAGACAAAGGGGACAGATTTATAAATCTGTCCCCTTTGTCTCTGTTTTGCTACTTTGAGAAAATGCAACTATTTGAGCCATTTTATATGCAGGTGTTACTTTTGACCCAAGCCCCTGGCTTAGAGCACTAGTGGCTGGTGGCTGATGGCTAAAATATTGAAGCTTCTTCTTTATTTTTTACCAGAGCAACCTAATACATTTCTCATTTTATGAGCTACCATATCTCTAATCGCATCTCTACCTGGTCCTAAATATTTTCTTGGATCGAATTCAGCTGGACTTTCTACGAAAGTCTTTCTGATAGAAGCTGTTAGAGCTAATCTTAAGTCTGTATCGATATTGATTTTGCATACACCTAGTTTAGCAGCTTGGCTAAGCATAGATTCAGGTACACCTTGAGCGCCTGGAATTTGTCCGCCGTATTTGTTGTTTAGTTCTACAAATTCTTGAGGTACAGAAGAAGCACCGTGTAATACTAATGGGAAACCTTTTAATTTTTCTGTGATAGTAGCTAATCGATCAAAGTCTAAAGTTGGATCTCCTGTAAATTTATAAGCTCCATGGCTTGTGCCAATAGCAATAGCTAAGGAGTCTACGCCTGTTCTTTCAACGAATTCTACTGCTTCGTCAGGATCTGTGTACGTAGCATCTTTTGCAGCAACTTTAACTGCATCTTCTACACCTGCAAGCTTTCCTAATTCTGCTTCTACTGTAACTCCTTTATCATGAGCATATTCTACAACCTTTTTTGTTAATGCAATATTTTCTTCAAGTGGAAATCTTGATCCATCTATCATGACAGAGCTAAAGCCATCATCGATACAAGCTTTACATATTTCAAAATCTTCACCATGATCTAAATGAAGAACAAGGTCAAGACCAGTCTCTTCTATTGCAGCCTCTACTAGCTTTCTTAAATAAATTGGGCTAGCATATTTTCTAGCTCCTGCGGATACTTGTAAGATAACAGGTGCATTTTCTTGTTGAGCAGCAGCCATAATACCCTGAACAATTTCCATATTATTGACATTAAACGCCCCTACTGCATAATTTCCTTCATAAGCTTTTTTAAACATTTCTCTAGAATTTACTAAAGCCATTACAAAACCTCCTATTTTACTTAAATGGATAACGTAAAGTGTTCTACAAAAGTAGTATACAATAATTGTGGTAAAATATCCAACTAAAACACAGAAAATGAGAATGTGCTCGTTTACAAGATTGATAAGGTGGTCAGGTGGTCAGGTGGTCTGTCGTAGGTTGCGGGTTTCTAGCTCCTTCTAGTCGCTACAAACCTGCCCACCTTGACAGGGGTAATGCCACTCGATTTCTCTTATTCTTCGGGCTAGATAAATCGGGTATTACTCCCACGTGGTCAGCAAAACAGACAAGCTACCTTTGGTGGCATATGCTTTCTATACTAGGAAACATACGCTTTTGGCCCTAGCAACTGCCGAGTCATCCTAGAGCGCTAGCGAAGGATCTTTGACCCGCAAAGCTTAGCCCGAGAGTACAGGTGACTGGCGGCTGGTTGCTGATCGATAAAGTGCCTTGGCACTTTCATCTTGACTTTTTTCCTTTTAAGTTAGTATAATAAAAGGACGCCTTAGGTCTGTGGTTGAAAATCGATGCCAGTCGCAGGCAAAACGATCCACGTAAGGTAAGCCAAAAGAGCATACTGAGCATGGTGCGGCTTAGATGTAAGACCAGCCAATTAAGAAATTGAGAGAAGGAGTTGTGAAGGCGAACCCTAGCTAAACTTCCAGCTGGCGAGTGTGGGGGCAAAGACCAGGTCAGCTAAGGCGGTAATAGTTCTACGTTTTAAGCTTTAAGTTGTAAGTAAAAACAGTTGTTAAACGATTGTTGAGCAATGGTTAAACGGTAGTTAAACAATTGTTTAAGTATCTAAAAAACGATTTTAAAGTTATCATTAAGGTACTAATTTCTACTATAATATAATTTTCTACATAGTCATCCTGAGGAGCGAAGCGACGAAGGATCCTACACAACCTCGCCTACAGCGAGTTTTTTTCCGCTTTCCGCTTTCCGCATTCAGCTTTTTTTCAGACTACCTGTCCACCTAATTTTTAAATTTACCAATAATTTCCTTTTATATAATGAAGTATTTACTACAAACAAAAATGTTTTGTCATATTCTTTAGGGGTATAATAATAATACTAACTAATCACTATATTTTCTTAAAGGAGTTGTTATTATGCGAGTAATAGTATATGGGAAGAATATCGAAGTAACTGAAGGGTTAAGAAATATGTTGGAAAAGAAATTGTCTAAGCTCGACAAATACTTCGTTCCTGAGGTGGAAGCAACTGCAACTCTTAGTACTCAAAAGAATATGCATATTTTAGAAGTACAAATTAAAATTAATGGTTCTTTTTTGAGAGCTGAGGAAGCTACTGACGATATGTATGGCTCTATCGATAAAGTTGTTGATAAATTAGAAGGACAACTAAGGAAACATAAAACAAAAATTGAAAGAAAATACAAAGAACAAGCTACTATTCGATTCGACTCTATTCCTGAAAGTGGTAACAATCAAGAAGAAAATCGAATTGTAAAGACAAAGAGATTCCCAATAAAGCCGATGTCACCAGAAGAAGCTTCTCTTCAAATGGATTTAATAGGACATAATTTTTTCGTTTTCTTAAATAGTGAAAGCGATGAAGTAAATGTAGTATATAAGAGAAAAGATGGCAATTACGGATTAATCGAGCCGACCATCTAAATAGTTCAAAATGTTAAAGGGCAAAGCTTTTCGCTTTGCTCTTTTTTGATGTAATGTAATAGGAAAGTCCTACTTTTGACATGGGCTCCTACCCAGTCATCCTGAGCACAAGCGAAGAATCTTGACCCAAAAGGAATACGCTAGAGACTAATACACCCCATGGCACTTTCTTGTGAAATGCACTAACTATAAAAATCTAAACGTACCTGTTTTCAATATTTTAAGTAATCACCTAACTACTATTTATCATCGTTCAACTATCATTCATATAGTATAAACTTAAATTTTCTATTTGACTGCATATAGCTGTATATTTATTAGAATATTTTTTAATGATTTGTGTTTTTTTATATCATTATATGGTATTTTAATGGTATCATTATATATATCTATAATTTAGGAGTTGTTGAAATGGAAAGCACTGATATTCAAAATGTGGAAGAATCTATAGGTAAAGTCATTGGCGTAATGTGCTCTCGTATAGTAGTCAATGAGTCACATATAATTACTGAAATACATATTCTTTCTGATAATCAAAGGTCTGTGAAGCAAATTATTCGAGATGTCGAATCCCTTCTTATGGCTAAATATAATATAAAAGTTGATCATAAAATCATAAGCATTGCCCAGATATATGAAAAAGGGGAAACTCCTCAGAGCCAAAGATTGCAAATTGGCTCCGTTGAATACGGAAGTTATAATATGCAAGCCAAAGCAAAAGTTACACTAGAATGTGATGGTAAAACGTATGAGGGGAAAAGCGAAGGAATTAGGAGTACTTCTCAAATTAATAGATTAATTGCAGAAGCAACTTTAGACGCTATTGAAATATTTTTAAATTATAAAGTCAAATTCATCTTAGAGGAAATAAAACTGGTATCTATAGCTGGACGAGAAGTGGTACTATTGGCTTTATATGAGATGTATGAACAAAGAGAGAAACTTTTTGTTGGAAAGTGCATCGTTGAAAGCGATATCAATACAGCTATTATAAAGGCAGTATTAAATTCTATAAATCGACAAATTAGAGTTATTCCATGAGAAATTAAGGCTGGCATACTTTTGAGCGAAGCGGATTAGATTGTTTTATTTAGCGGAAAACAGTCCCATTATTTATATAAGGGGGCATTTACATGAAGGCTAAAATAATCCAAGTACTTTTGGTTATCATGACTTTATTTGTAGCTGGCGGCGCTGGCGTCAAATGGTGCTAATACACAAAATCGTTTAAACAAAATTACATAAAAGTATGCCGGCTTTAATATATAAGGAGATTTACATGAGAAAAGTCAATGCAATAACATTACATATATTATTAGGCCTAAGCATTATTTCAGTCATTCTTTCTTTCATTATTTTTAAAGAATTTCCTATAAATTTTAATTTTCATTTGTTGTTATTTATTGTATTTGCAATTATTACAGAATCGGTGGTTATTTTCACGCCTAATAAAGGCGGTGTGACCCTCACTTTTGGCATTGTCTTATCTGTAGCCATATTATTTGGACCTAGCGAAGGTTTACTCTGTGCTATTGCTAGTATTTTGTTTTCAGTATATAAGATGGATGGAGAAGTAAAATATTTTTTTAATATTTCATGGTATAAAACCCTAGGTAATTTAAATGCTTATATTATTAGTAGCGGGTTGTCCTCATTGCTCTTTATATATTTAAACCAGGGCTTAGAATTCAAACAAGGTTCTATTATACCCATGTTCATTTCAGGTATATTGTATATCCTAATGGATGTAATGTTGATTACGACATTTATGATAGTAAGTTCGGAAGCTGACCCAATACTTCTATTTAGAGAGAACTTTAAGGGCGTTATTCCAAATTTCTTTGGATTATCTACAGTCAGCATTATCATCGTTATGACCTACCAAAAAACTGGGATAGAAATGGTCTTGATTCTCTTTTTTCCTTATATGCTTATACGATATTCTTTTAAATTAGTGTACGATATGCAGGCAAATTATTTGTCCACTATCAAGGCATTATCTTCTGCCCTAGAAGAAAAAGATCCTTATACAAAAGGTCATTCAGAGAGGGTAGAAAAGTACTCTATTATGATTGCTAACGAAATAGGTCATTCAAAAGTAGATATACAGCAGCTTCAATACGCTGCAATTTTTCACGACATAGGCAAGATAGGAGTAGAAGATAGCATCTTACATAAACCTGGAGGGCTTACAGAGGAAGAATATGAAGCCATAAAACAACATCCTCAAAAAAGCGTCAATATCCTTGATGGTATTAGCTTTTTAAAAATGGCCACAACATTCATTCAATCACATCATGAAGGGTATGATGGAACAGGGTATCCTAATGGGTTAAAAGGAAAAGAGATCCCTTTAGAGGCAAGGATTATTTCTGTAGCGGATATATACGATGCTCTAACTACAGATAGACCTTATAGAAAAGCCATGACAAATAGACAAGCCATTGATATAATAAAAGACGAGTCCGGTAAAAAATTAGATCCCTTTGTAGTGGATAAATTTTTAGTATTATATAATAAAGGTAGGTTCAAAATATGATTATTGCTGTATTTACTCTTGCGATTATATTTGGATATATAAAAAAAGGTAGTCTAAAGAATTTAATGCATTATAAAATAAAACTTGTGCCATTGATTTTATTGTCATTTGTTATGCAAATAGGCATTTATTTTGCTTATAAATACAATATAGAGATTGTTCAAAATTATGATGTTTTAATTCATTTTGTCAGCTACATTATTCTATTTGCTGGCTTAATGGGTAATTTTGATAACAAGTGGTTTATTCTCGTTACTTTAGGAATTGTACTCAATTTTATAGTGATTTTCTTAAACGGAGGAAGAATGCCCGTGTCACTAGATGCTGCAGAAAAAATAGGCTTAGATGCTACTGCCCTGTCCGAATTATTGATGGCTAAAGTAGGAACCCATCAGTTATTGGAGCCAAGTACTTTGCTGGGAATTTTGGCAGATATTATACCTTTTGGTTTACCGAAAGCGCTGAGTTTGTTTAACAATATTTACAGTATTGGTGATATCGTTATGTTTGTCGGAATTTTTGGTTTACTTCAATCTCTTATGATTTTTTCAGAAGATCGAGATGAGATAGACGAGGGAGAAGAAGAGAATAGCTGCTATGAAAATTTTAAGCCTATGGACTCCCTAGAAGAAATGCTGTTGTTTGAACAAAAAATCAACTCTGCAAAAGGAGAGACGGCAATAGAGGTAGAACAAGATATAGAAGGTCATAGCCAAGAAACAATTGTCTTAAATACGAGCAAAGCAACAAGTGTCCAAGAGGAGCAAAGCGTAGGAGAGGAAATTACCCTAAATGATGCTACAGTGGTTATGCCTTGGCAAGAAGATGAATCTTCTCAAGATGATTTGATGGAATTTGATAGTACAAACAACCAAGAAAAAGAAGATACTATAGAAATAGAAAAGGAAGATATTGATCAAATGAATAATATTGAGGAAAATGAGCCATTAGTAGATGAAACACCTCAAGTTGATTTGAATCCGTATAAAGAAAAACAAGAAACGAATTATGAAGAAATTGATACTACAAATCAGTTTATCATTGTAGATGGTAAAATCAAGAAAAATCCTAATTACCAATTACCTATTCATCATGAAGAAGTAAACCGAGAAGAATCTGTAAAGGTCAATGATACTGAGGATAATAATATAGAAGAATTAGAGCTATCCCATATTGATTTGCAAGATAAAGGAGAAAGGCCTCAAGAGGAGAACCATATGCTTCAAAATCTTACGGATAGTGACAGAATTGAATTGATGAAAAAAATGAAAAAAAGGAAAGCCGAAGGATATACTTTGGTTGAGATTACTGTTGGTGGTAAAAAAATTAACTTTTGGAAAAAAGACTTGTAATGTAAACAAGTCTTTTTTATGATATACTATCTGAACAGAAAATTGCATAAATAGCTGCAGGCTTAGAATTGAATTCATTAAGATTATTGCAGTATGGATAAGCAATAAAAAACTTACAAATCCAACTAAAACATAATCCTAACAAAGAGGTGTAAATATGTCATTGCTAAAAAAAATATTTGGTGATTTAGATGCAAAAGAAGTAAAGAGATTAATGAAAACTGTTGATAAAATTATTGATTTAGACGAAGAAATGAAAAAGCTTACGGATGAAGCGCTAAAGGATAAAACGAGTGAGTTTAAAAGCAGGCTTCTTAATGGGGAAAGTGAAGATGACCTTCTAGTAGAGGCATTTGCTGTCGTTAGAGAAGCTGGAGACCGAGTTCTAGGGATGAAGCATTTTCCAGTTCAATTGCTCGGTGGAATTGTTCTTCATCAAGGAAATATTGCAGAGATGAAGACAGGTGAAGGTAAAACTCTTGTGTCTACCCTTCCAGCTTATTTAAATGCCCTTTCAGGAAAAGGAGTGCACATTGTTACGGTCAATAGCTATTTAGCTCAAAGAGATAGTGAATGGATGGGTAAACTCCATGAATTTTTAGGGCTAAAAGTAGGTTTAGTCGTACATGGAATGACTTCTGCAGAAAAAAAAGTAGCTTACGGTGCAGATATCACTTATGGGACAAACAATGAATTTGGCTTTGATTATTTAAGAGATAATATGGTGGTCCACTTAGAACAAATGGTGCAGAGAAAACTTCACTATGCTGTTGTGGATGAAGTGGATAGTATATTAATTGATGAAGCTAGAACTCCTCTTATTATTTCAGGAAGTGGAGATAAGAGTACAAAGCTCTACAATATCGTAGACAGCTTTGTAAAGAGATTAAAAGAAGAAGAAGATTATGCCATTGACGAAAAGGCTGATTCAGTAACATTGACAGAAAATGGAGTTGAAAAAGCAGAAAAACAATTCGGTATAGAGAACTTAGCGGATATGGAAAATATGGAATTGTCTCATCATATTAATCAAGCCTTAAAAGCAGTGTATTCTATGAAACGGGATAAAGATTATGTAGTACAAAATGGTCAAGTTGTCATCGTCGACGAATTTACTGGGCGACTTATGGAGGGGCGAAGGTATAGTAATGGGCTTCATCAAGCTATAGAAGCTAAGGAAAATGTAAAAGTAGAAAGGGAATCTAAAACTCTTGCGACAATTACCTTTCAAAATTATTTTAGAATGTATGAGAAGCTCAGCGGTATGACAGGTACAGCTAAAACAGAGGAAGAAGAATTTAAATCTATTTATAATATGGATGTATTGTCCATTCCAACAAATAAAGATATGATTCGTAAAGATATTAATGATGCCTTTTACAAATCTGAAAAAGCTAAGTTTAAAGCAGTAGTGGATGAAATTGAAAGAAGGCATAAAACAGGTCAGCCAATATTAGTGGGTACCATTTCTATTGAAAAATCAGAAGAATTAAGTAGCATGTTAAAAAAACGAGGCATAAAACATGAAGTATTAAATGCAAAATACCACGAGAAAGAAGCTGAAATCGTTAGTAATGCAGGACAAAAAAATGCCGTTACCATCTCTACAAATATGGCAGGTAGAGGTACGGACATTGTCTTAGATTCAGAAGTAAAATCACTAGGCGGTTTACACATTATAGGTACAGAAAGACATGAAAGTAGAAGAATTGATAATCAATTAAGAGGTCGTGCTGCAAGGCAGGGGGATCCAGGTTCTTCACAATTCTTTATTTCCTTCGAAGACGATCTAATGAGATTATTTGGATCGGAAAGAATCTTAGGATTAGTAGACACTATTGGTTTAGAGGAAGATGTTCCAATAGAACATCGAATGCTGACCAAGGGTATCGAAAATGCTCAAAAGAAAGTAGAAGGCAAAAACTTTGGTATCAGAAAGCATGTCTTACAATATGATGATGTCATGAATAAGCAGAGAAAAATCATCTATTCTCAGAGAAGGTCTGTATTAGAAGGACAAGATGTGCACGAGCAAATCCTAAAGATGTTAGAGGGGCTTATCGATGACAGCATCAGCATATATACTGGTTTTAGTCAACATACAGATGAGTGGGACCTAAAGGGATTAGTAGAACATTGTGAATCTATATTTTTAGAAAAGGGCACTCTGACATTTGAAGAGAATGATATTACTCAAGATGAGATAAAAGAAGCTTTAATGGATAAAGCTTTAAAAGCCTATGAAGCAAAAATTGCAGAAATAGGTATAGACCAGATGAAAGAGCTTGAAAGAGTAGTCTTATTGAGAGTTGTAGATAGCAAATGGATGGATCATATCGACAATATGGATCAATTGAGACAGGGAATTGGACTAAGAGCTTATGGCCAGATAGACCCAGTTGTTGCTTATACCAAAGAGGGCTTTGATATGTTCGAACAGATGAATCAAAGCATTCAAGAAGATACTGTAAAGTATTTGTTCCATATTGATGTAAGAAAGGACAAAGTAGAACAAAGGGAAGCTACAGATTTGTCTCAGGTGACGACCAATAAAGACGAAAAGGTAAATAAGCCTATTGTCAATAAAGACAAGGTTGGAAGAAATGACCCTTGCCCTTGCGGTAGTGGCAAGAAGTATAAGCGATGCTGTGGAAATAATCTATAAGAGGTGAAAAAGTATGGATATACAGGAGTATAAAAGTAGATATAAAGAAGCAAATGAAATATTTAAAGAATTGAGGGATTCACTTTGACTTGTCAAAGATAAAATTTGAAATTGATGAGTTAGAGCAAAAAATGAATGCTCCTGACTTTTGGAATGATCAGGAAAATGCAAAAAAAATACTAAAGCAATCTAGCGCTCTTAAAGATAAATGGGAAAAAGTTGCTGGACTTGAGAGCAAATTAGAGGATATTAGCTTACTAATAGAATTAATAGAAGAAAGCGAAGATAAGGATTTAGAGGAAGATTTGAAATCTTCTATGGACGAACTAGAAAAAGCTATTGAAGAATTTAATCTAGAAACTCTATTAAGTGGTGAGTACGATGCTAATGATGTGATATTCTCCATACACCCTGGCGCTGGAGGGACAGAGTCTCACGACTGGGCTGAAATGCTCCTTAGAATGTACTTGAGATGGGCGGAAAAGAAAGGCTTTAAAGTTACAACTTTAGATTATCAACCAGGGGATGAAGCTGGAATAAAAAGTGTAACAGTATCAATAGAGGGGAATAATGCCTATGGGTATTTAAAAAGTGAAAAAGGTGTACATCGATTAGTTCGAATTTCTCCTTTTGATGCTTCCGGTAGAAGGCATACATCCTTTGCCTCTGTAGATATTACACCTCAAATAGAAGAAGATAGTAATATAGAGATAAATACCGATGATTTAAGAATCGATACCTATAGATCTAGTGGGGCAGGTGGTCAACACGTCAATAAAACGGAATCGGCTATTCGAATTACTCATATCCCTACAGGCATCGTCGTTCAATGCCAAAACGAACGCTCTCAGATTCAAAATAGAGAGACAGCTATGAAAATGCTATTAAGTAAGCTTGTAGAAATCAAAGAGAGAGAACACAAAGAAAAAATAGAAGATATCCAAGGAGAATACGGACAAATTGCTTGGGGAAATCAAATCAGGTCCTATGTATTCCATCCGTACAGCATGGTCAAGGACCATCGCACGAATGCAGAAACGGGAAATGTGCAAGCTGTTATGGACGGGGATTTGGAGCTATTTATAAATGAATACCTCAAAGCTAGTCTTTAGTCATTAGACCCTAGTCTCTAGCACTTAGTTACCCGAAGGTAGCATATAAGACTCAAAAGGAATACATGCAAGCTAGTGACTAATGACTATTGACTAGAGACTAAAAAAGGAGTTTTACTATTTGAATAAGATTATAGAACAAATTACAAAAGAATTTAATATAAAAAGAAATCAAGTCGAGACTACAATTCATCTCATCGACGAGGGAAATACGATTCCTTTTATTGCTAGATATCGCAAGGAAGCCACTGGAAATTTAGATGATGTTACTCTTCGTGAATTAGATGAAAGATTAATGTATTTAAGGCATTTAGAAAAACGAAAAGAAGAAGTCCTCCGTTCTATTGAAAACCAGGGTAAATTGACAGATGGACTAACTAAAAAAATCGAAATGGCGGGAATCCTCCAAGAAGTTGAGGATTTATACCTTCCGTATAAGCAAAAACGAAAGACTAGGGCCGTTATAGCTAGAGAATTAGGTTTAGAGCCACTCGCTACGCTTATTCGACTGCAAATATCCACAGATGAAGAGATTCTTCAAGAAGGTAAGAAATACATTGATCTTGAAAAGAAAATTGAAACTGGAGAAGACGCTGTAATCAAAGCTATGGATATTATAGCTGAGGATATATCTGATGAGGCTGAGTATCGTAAAAAGATTCGTGAATTCGTCTTTGAATATGGTTTTCTTACATCCACTTACTCGAAGAAATCGCAGGAAGAGATCACAGAATTTGAGATGTACTACGATTTCTCTGAAAAAGTAAATAAAATTGCAAATCATCGAGTACTAGCAACGAATCGTGGAGAGAAAAAAGGCATACTGAATGTAAAGGTTCAGATGGATGAAGAAAGAATTTTGCAGTATTTAAACAGCAAACTCTTAAATGAACACACAAATCAATTTATGATAGATGCTATAAAAGACTCTTATAAGAGACTTATTTTTCCTTCAATAGAGCGAGAAATCCGTTCTACCCTTACTGAAGTAGCGGAAAAAGAAGCTATAAAGGTATTTGCCACTAATTTAAAGAACTATTTATTGCAGCCACCAGTAAAAGGTCGGGTGGTTTTAGGCTTTGATCCAGCCTTTCGTACAGGTTGCAAGCTAGCTGTAGTAGATGAATTTGGAGAACTTTTAGATACGGCTACGATCTATCCTACTGCTCCTGAGAATAAGATTGAAGAATCTGAAAAGACCCTTTTACGCCTTGTCAAAAACCACGCTATTACATTAATTGCTATAGGAAATGGAACGGCTTCTAGGGAATCAGAAATCATTGTGGCAGGTTTTATTAAGAAGAACAATTTAAAAGTAGAATACCTAGTAGTCAATGAAGCAGGGGCATCTGTATATTCTGCATCAAAATTAGCCAATGAAGAATTTCCAGATATCAATGTATCTTTAAGAGGAGCTATTTCTATTGCTAGAAGATTACAAGATCCCTTAGCTGAATTGGTAAAGATCGATCCAAAGCACATAGGAGTAGGACAATATCAACACGATGTAAATCAAAAAGAGCTTCAAAAATCATTAGATGGAGTCATTGAAGACGTGGTGAACAGCGTTGGAGTAGATATTAATACAGCGTCTGTGTCTCTCTTAAAAAATATTTCTGGTCTTAACAATACAACTGCTCAAAATATTATTGAATATAGAAGAGAAAATGGTCCTTTTACAAATAGAGCTACCATAAAAAAGGTAAAAAAAATTGGGGACAAGGCTTTTGAACAAGCGGCAGGCTTTTTAAGGATTTCAGAAGGCGAAAATCCCTTAGATAATACTGCCGTGCATCCAGAATCTTATGAAGATGCAATAAGGCTTTTAGATCATTTCAATTATAAAATTGAAGATATACGAACAAAATATTCTGAAATAGGTAAAGCCTTTAGTAAGGTAAATATAGAACAGTTCTCTAATGATTTGTCCATTGGAAAGCTAACCCTTGTGGATATCCTAAAAGAAATTCAAAAACCAGGAAGGGATCCTCGAGATGAATTCGATAGACCAATCTTTAAGACAGAAGTAATGGAAGTAAAAGACCTTAAAGAAGGTATGGTACTGACAGGAACTGTACGTAATGTAATTGACTTTGGCGCTTTTGTAGATATAGGAGTACATCAAGATGGATTAGTGCACATTTCACAATTAAGCGATAAATTTGTCAGAAACCCTATGGATGTAGTGGCAGTAGGCGATATTGTCAAAGTAAGAGTCATAGGAGTAGACGTAGAGAGAGGACGAATTTCACTTAGTATGAAAGAAGAGCAATAGTGGGACGATAGTTAAACTATGGTTAAGCCATTGTTTGACTACTGTCTAGCGACTGTTCAACAATGGTTTAACTACTGTTAAAAAACAACCGTTCGACTATAGTTAAAAAGGCATTGCACTCTTATGCCGAGTATGTTATAGTTATCTCATAAAAGAATAATTAAATTCTCAGGGCAGGGTGCAATTCCCGACCGGCGGTAAAGTCCGCGAGCCTTTTTAGGTTGACTTGGTGCAATTCCAAGACCGACAGTAAAGTCTGGATGAGAGAGGATTAATATTTGACTTACGTTAATATTAAGTTAGTATAAAACCAGCCCTTGAGTAATTGAGAGCTGGTTTTTTATTGAATACGAAAGTCCCACTTTTGACCTAGCTCTTTCCTAGTCATCCTGAGCGCAAGCGAAGGATTTTGACCCAAAAGGAATGCCCGAATGCTAAGGATTAAAGATGAACGACTAAAGTGCCGAAGGCGCTTTCTTATCCACATGAGAGTAATTATTCCAATTATAATTTAAGGAGGCTTTATTATGGCTAGCAACAAAACAAAATATTTGGTGAGAATAGCAGTTCTCAGTACAATTGCATTTATTTTAATGTATATTGATTTTCCTATTCCTATGTTATTTCCAGCGTTTTTAAAAATTGATGTCAGCGATATTCCCGCTATACTAGGTGCTTTTTCTATGGGTCCAGTAGCTGGTGTACTTATCGAGTTCATCAAAAATATTTTGCATCTTATTGTAAAAGGATCGGAAACAGGTGGGGTAGGACAATTGGCAAACTTCCTTATAGGTTGTGCTTGGGTCATTCCTATAGGAATGATTTATAAACGTGAGAAAACAAAGAAAAATGCAATTACTGGATTGACAGTAGGAGCCATAAGCATGATTATCATTGCAGGATTTGTAAACTATTATATTACTCTTCCATTTTACGAGACCATGATGCCAATGGAAGCAATTGTAGGAATGGGCTCTGTAGTGAATCCGGCTATAAAAGACTATTTAACATTAATATTATACGGAATTACACCATTTAATATATTAAAAACTTTAGGTATTTCTATTATCACTATGTTAATGTATAAAAAAGTATCTCCTATATTACATAAATAAATTTCGAAAATTAGAATGTTGAAAGCGTCCCATAGAGGGACGCTTTCATGTCTTTTATTGAAAATTTTACTTTAGGATTTAATGATTTATTAGACACTTAAGCGTAAATGAAGCATTTAGACCCTAAAGAAATACATTAGTGCTAGTGACTAGAAACTAATGACTAGCAACCAAGGCACATTTTTTATTATTGATTATTCATATTTTTTTCTTCGTAAGAACGAACCATTCTCTTAACCATTTCTCCACCAATGGAGCCAGCTTGCTTAGAAGTTAAATCTCCATTGTAGCCTTGTTTCAAATTAATGTTTAAATCATTAGCACATTCTTGTTTAAAATTTTCTAATCCTGCTTTTTGTTTTCTTCTACTCATTTTTGTTGCCTCCTTTATTTGTTGGTGTAGTTATAGTTTGTATCTATTTCAAAAAAATAATCTGGTAATATTTTGTAGTATTGAATCAAAGATATAAAGAGATTTTTGATTACAATTTTTGTAAATACTATTGAACAATAGTTGAAATAAGTTTTTTTTAAAGCACAATATTGTTATAATACATATATGATTTGTTGAAAGATGAAAAATATTTAATAAGTTAATAAGTTTATTAAATATTTTAAAAAAGAAGGGGCGGAGAATAGAAAAATGGATATAATAGACAAATTAGGACGGGAATTACTCATCTTTGATGGAGCTTTGGGAACGAGGATTCAAGCGGAGGCACCAGAAGCTAAGATTCCAGATGAACTTAATATAACGAAACCAGAACTCATTCAAAAAATTCACAAAGAATATGTACATGCTGGAGCAAATGTAATTACTACCAATACTTTTGGAGCCAATGACTTTAAGTTAAAGGGGAGCAATTATTCCCTTGAAGAGATTATTACTGCAGGGGTTCATAATGCTAGAGAAGTAGCAGAAGACGCTTATGTGGCATTAGATATAGGACCTTTAGGAAAAATGATGGAGCCTATTGGAGATTTGACCTTTGATGAAGCGTATGAACAATTTAAAAAACAAGTTCTAGCTGGAAAGAAAGCAGGTTGTGATCTCATTATAGTTGAGACTATGACGGATATTTCAGAAGCAAGAATTGCCGTTTTAGCAGCAAAAGAAAATTCCGATTTACCAATTGTATGCACGATGACTTTTAACAAAAACGGAAAAACCATGTTTGGTGTAGATCCAGTGACTATGGTAGCTGTATTGGAAGGTTTAAGAGTAGATGCTATAGGCATTAATTGTTCCTTTGGCCCAGAACAATTACTTCCTATAGTTGAAAAGATCGTGGCTTATTCTTCTACACCAATTATTGCGCAGCCTAATGCTGGGCTTCCAATAGTAGTAGACAATCAAACTCACTATGATATTGATGAAAAGGCATTTGCTGAAAATATGAAAAAGATGGTTCATATGGGAGTATCCATAGTTGGAGGGTGTTGCGGAACAACACCACTTCATATTGCAGAATGTAAAAAACTATTACAAAATGTGGAGTTAAATCTTCAAGAAAAGAAAAATTTTACCATTGCAGCATCACCAAAAAACCCCATCTTATTTGAAGGGATTACCATCATGGGTGAGGCCTTAGTTCCAACCGGAAGAAAAGAGTATACAGATGCTCTTTTAAATAAGAAGGATTCTTTTTTCTATTCCACTGCTAGAAAACAAAAAAAATGTGGCGCACAAATTATTAATTTAAATGTTAGCGTTCCTGGAGTTGACGAGATGGAGGCTATGCTTTGTGGAATAGAAGAAATCGCTTCAAGCGTAGACGCACCACTTCAAATTGACAGCATTCACGCTGAAATCATTGAAGCAGCTTTGCGAGTATATCCAGGAAAAGCAATCATTAATTCTGTCAATGGTACAGAGAAGAGTATGAAGAAGATCTTCCCAATTGCGCAAAAATACGGTTCTTTAGTTATTGCAATGACTTTTGATGAAAGGGGAATTTGCGAAAAGGCCTCAGAAAGGGTTGAGATTGCTAAAAAGATTATTCAAAGGGCTTCAGAATATGGCATTGATAAAAAGGATATCATCGTAGACTGTCTGTCTCTTCCTGCTAAAACACACGGAGAGAGTTTGATGGATACCCTACAAGTAGTAGAACAGATAAAGAAACTAGGAGTAAAGACTATGTTAGGTGTTGCTAATGTGTCCTTTAGTTTACCTAACCGAAGGGTGCTAGATCGAACGTATTTTGCAATGGCTTTAGCCAAAGGTCTTGATGCAGTCATGATGAACGTATATGATAAAGATATGCTTGAAACCATAGAAGCCTACAGAGTTTTTACAGGCACAGACCCTAATGGCAAAGAGTATACTAAGAAATATCGTATTAATACTACTGAAGTAGATGTAGCTCCCAATAGTAGATCATAAGATAAGCTTAGGAATTCATTTATTTCGAAATGTAACATCTCTTTAGCAGAAATTCCAAAGGAAAGATTATTTGACAGAAAGCAAATTGCTTTTTCGGCTTTTTGCTTTCTGCTTTCCGCTTATTGACGAAAGGAGAACAAATGAAAATAAATAGCAAGTCGTCAGAGGAAACTTATGAGTTTGGATTTGCTCTAGGCCAAAAACTCCCTCCTGGTTCTATTGTGTGTATCGAAGGTGAAATGGGAGCCGGCAAGACCGCATTATCCCAGGGAATCATTCGGGGCTTAGGCGTAGAAGACAAGTATATAACGAGCCCTACCTATACATTAGTCAACGAATACCATCTAGATGATTGTTTCGTTTATCACTTTGATATTTATAGAGTAAGTGATTACGATGAATTATCTGCAATGGGTTTTGAGGAGTACATCCGAGATGATAGTGTGATTATTATTGAGTGGGCAGATATTATTGCTCATGAGCTACCACAGAAAAAGATATGGATTACGTTAAATAAGGCAGAAGATTTTAATAAGAGAAGCCTTCTTCTTAAAGGCTTAGAGTATTATGACATTCATTTATGAAGTATAACGTAGAAAGTAGGAATATTATGAAAATATTGGCCTTAGATACTGCAACTGTAGTTGCAACTGCTGCAATAGCAGATGAAGAAAAACTATATAGTGAAACTACCATACATTCTAAGAAAAAAAATCATTCAGAAAGGCTTATGCTTTTAATCGAAGAGGTGCTAAAAAATTCAGGTTTAGAACTTAAAGATGTAGATTTATTTAGCTGTACAGTAGGACCTGGTTCTTTTACAGGGCTTAGAATCGCTATAGCTACGGTTAAGGGCTTAGCCCAAAGTTTAAATAAACCGGTCATCCCTTTATCCACATTAGAAGCTTTAGCATATAATCTGCCTTTTTGCAAGGAAATCATATGCCCTATTATTGACGCACAAAGGGATCAAGTATACACTTGTTTTTATGAATGGACAGAAGAAGGTTTACAAGCATTAACTCAAGAATCTGTGTATTCTATAGAGGAGCTTTTAAATATCATTACAGGTCAAGGAAAAGGAGTGGTTCTATTAGGAGATGGCGTAAAAAAAATCCCCTACGAAGCTCTAGAAAAATACAAAAATTTGCTAAAAGTAGCCCCAGTATCTAGTAGAATGCCAAAGGCTTCCTCTCTAGCCAGTTTGTCCTTAGATGTTGCTAAAAAAGGAGTAACCACCACCTATTCCAATCTAGAACCAAACTACATGCGAAAATCTCAAGCGGAAATACAGATGGAATTGAAAAAGAACAATAGTTGAACAATTGTGAAGTAGCTAGAAAGCAATCGTCTGCGAATCTCTATTGAGCCTCTAGCTACTACACGGTCATCCTGAGGAGCTTGCGACGAAGGATCTAGGAATTAAATTATCATAAGCATGGGTCCTTTTCTCGCCCAAAGGCGAGTTTTCCGCTTTCAGCATTCAGCTTTCTGCTTTTTCCCGTCCAACCGTCCAACCATCATCTCATTAGCGAATAATTTTTTCCTTTTTCACATACCAATAGAACGTATAACTAGAACGGAGGCAGACATGACCATTAAATTTATTCACACGGCAGACTTACATTTGGGTTCTACTTTTAATCATGCTAGTTTTCCAAGAGATATTGCAAAAAATCGACGGGAGGAAATGTGGGATACTTTCTTTGATATTATTCAATTAGCAAAGAAGGAAAGTACAAATTTCTTATTCATCAGTGGAGATTTGTTTGAAGATCATCTCATCACCATAGGTCAAGTAAAGAGAATAAATGAGGCTTTTAAGAGTATTCCTGAGACAAATGTGATTATTTCCCCTGGAAATCATGATTATTATTGGGACAGGTCTCCTTACAAAAAAATAGAATGGAATCCTAATGTTACAGTCTTTAAAACTAGGAAGCTGACAAAGGTTAGTTTTCCAGAGCTTCAGACAAATGTATACGGCTTTGCCTGGACGACCAAGTATATAGAAGAGCCCTTTACCTTTGACTTAGGTGAATTAGATGAGTCTCAAGAGAACATTCTTTTGCTTCATGGAGATGTGTACAATAAGAACTCACAATATCTGCCAATTGATAAAGATCATTTGGCTACATTTCCTTTTCAGTACATTGCTTTAGGTCATATACATAAACAAGATGAAATACAAAAAAATATGAGGTATGCAGGTAGCCCGGAACCTTTAGATTTTGGAGAAGTTGGAGATCGAGGGGTGTTATTAGGAGTAATAGGCGTTCAT
Source organism: Alkalibaculum bacchi (assembly GCF_003317055.1). Lineage (NCBI taxonomy): Bacteria > Bacillati > Bacillota > Clostridia > Eubacteriales > Eubacteriaceae > Alkalibaculum > Alkalibaculum bacchi. Next base: position 96,462 of record NZ_QNRX01000001.1, on the reverse strand, counting down.
AAGTTGCAGGTACAATTCGTGCCTATGGCTAAAAGAGAATTCTTCATAAAAGAAGTAGAATGTACCCCTGAGATGACGTATGAAGAAATCCTTTATAAACTCTGTAGTTTTAAAGATAGAAAAAACCTTTATAGGCTCCATTTGAAGGGATTTAGAGATTCAGATATTAATATAGAACAATTGATGGAAGAGGCCACTAAAGAATTTTACTATGTAGAAATCAATGATAGTACTAGACCAGATTACGATTTAGAGAAAATCTATTTAGAAAATAAAGATAATATTATTGGGATGTTCATAGACGAAATGAAGAGATTGGATTTAGAGGAACAAAAAAACAAAGATGCCTTGTATTTGGGTTTAGAAGCTCTTTTAAAGGAGAGTGAACCGTGTATATAAAAGAATTAATCATTACTTCTTTTGGCAAGTACCAAAATAAAAAGATTTCACTAAAACCAGGAATTAATATTATATATGGAGAAAATGAAGCTGGAAAATCCACTGTACATAAGTTTATTGAGGCTATGTTCTTTGGTTTTTATAAAGATTATAAAAGCCGTAGAACCTATAATCCTGATTATGAAAAATACTTGCCCATGTTTTCTAGTTCTTATGAAGGCATTCTGATTTATGAAGAAGATTGCAGAGAGGTACGAATAGAGAGAAATCTTCTAAAAGGCAAAGATAAAGTAGTGCTCTATGATGAGGGAACAGGTGAAGATATTAGCAAGGAATTTTACTACGATTCTGCAATAAAACTGTATGCACCCTTTGAGGAGAGTATGATGAATAGGAGAATTTACAATAATACTGTGAGCATCTCTCAACTAGGATGTAGAACTAGCAAAGAGCTATCTGAAGAGTTAAAAGACTATCTTGCTAATTTAGGAGAAAGCAAGGGAGATCTATCTGTTCAGAAGGCATTAAAGAGTTTAAATGATAGCTATAATGAGATTGGAACGGAAAGAAGAAAAGACTCGCCTATTTATAAAGTAAAATATCATATTAAAAGCCTTCAAGAAGATAAAGATAAAATACGATCTAATATGATAAAGGTAGAAGAGCTCACGGAAGAAATCAACAAAATAGAAGATCGTATTCAAAAAGCAATAATAGAGAGGGAAGAGTATCATAAGAATATTTTATCCGGTCAGTCCTATGAAGCATTATGCAAAGTGCAAGAATATGAATCAAAATTAAAAGAAAATAATGAAATTCTAAAAAAAATCTCTAAAATCTCCTATGAAGAGGTTTCAGAAGAAGAATATGATCGCATAAAGGGCATGCGGACGGAAATTGAAATATTAGAAAAGCATGTAGAGGATATGATCTCTAAAAAAGGTACCCATAAAACAGAGATAAAAGATGAACAAAATCAACAAAGAGTGGATTCTTTAAAAGAAAAACAGAATCAAAGCAAAAGATTTATGATCTTAAGCAGTATAGCAAGTATTTGCGGTCTTCTGGGTAGTATTCTTCATCCTCTTTTTTACACTCTTCTTATCTTTATTTTCTTTGTTATTTACTTTTATAAAAAGACCTCAGATTATGGCAGGCAATACGAAGAGCAGAGAAAGGCTGTAGGTGAAGAGTTCGTTTTTGAAAGACAAAAGACAAAAGAGTTTAATGAAACCATTGATGATTATAAAAGCAAGATAGAACGCCTTGATTTAGAGGTAAGAAAACTTCTCCAAAAGAATAAAGTTGTAAGTATTGAAGCATATGAAGCCCATTTGAAAAGTAAAAGGGATGTAGAAGCACTAGAGAAACAATTAGAAAACAGCACCATATTATTAGAGACCCTTATTCCCTTAAAAGAACTAGATAAATGGCAGGCAAAAGCTTTAGAATACTCTCAATATGCACAGTTCAAGGTAGAATTAGATCTAGATGCATTAGTACTTAAGAAAAATGCAAAAGATAAAGAAATCAATGATATGAATTTGAAGAAATCTAAACTTCAAGGAAGTGTTGAGAGTATTTTAGATGAATTAGTTGATCTTTCAGATGTAGAAAATGATATTCATTACCATGAAAGAGAATTAGAAAAGCTTCAAGGAAAACAAGACGCCTTACAATTAGCTATGGATACCATTCAAAAACTTTCAGCAGAAATTCACAATGAATTTGCACCAGAGTTAAACAGACTTCTCGGCAAAATTGTAGGAGAGATTACAGAAAAATATAAAGTAGTTAAAGTATCTAAAGATTTAGAAATAAAAGTTGAAGACCCTATATATCATCAATTTATAGACTTAAATAAACTTAGTTCAGGTACTATGGATCAAATTTATTTTGCCTTTCGATTGGGATTAAATGAATTTATAAGCAGTACCACCTTTCCCGTGTTATTAGATGAAACCTTTATTCAATACGACGAAAATCGATTGTCTAATGTACTAAAATATATTATAAAAAAATCATCTAATAGGCAGATCATCATCTTTACTTCTCAGAGAAGAGAGATGGAAATAATGAGTAAATATACGGAAGATTTTCAAATAATAAAATTGTAATTAGCTGAAAGCTGAATGCGGAAAGCGGAAATCTTTTAGTTGGACAGTTAGATGGGAAAAGCATGATGTGTAGAGTTAAAGGTGGAAAGTGGAAAAACTCGTCTATAGGCTAGAAGAGGTAGGGAACGGTGTCTCACCGTTCCGCCATAATAGCCACCATTGGTGGCCACGGTTTTGCTGACCACCTGACCACCTCGTTTCTATCAGCTATCTACTCTTCTTTCTCCTACTAAGAATTTAATAGAATAAAGTCCAGCTAATCCAACGAGACCATAGATGATTCTGCTTAGTGCTGCTGTTTGTCCGCCAAAGATAGCTGCAACCAAATCAAATTGGAAAAATCCAATTAGACCCCAGTTAATTGCTCCAATAATAACGAGTACTAGTGCTAATTTATCCATTGATACAACTCCTTTCATGAATTGTTATTAGTATGTTTTAAAAAAAAAATTTTAATCAAAAAAAATTTTTTTTAGTGGTCAGCATTAAGATGGTCAGGTGGTCAGCAAATATGCGACTAACGTCGCAATGAACAGCGAATATTGAATAGTGAACAATTAACAGTACTAAAGAGATTTAATAGAGGTCGCATATTTGTACTGTTTGATGTTCTATGTTGATTTTTCATTGTTCATTGAAGGTTTTGTTTTTAGCTTTCGTTTATCTTCTTTCAATATTGAAAATTTCGCAAATTTACAAAGCAATAAAGCATGTAACCTGTCAAACGGACCAACCGTCTAACTAAAAAGCATTCCGCTATTTTACCATTGACTTCATAACACCATTAATAATAAAATAGACAGTAAAAGAAATTATAAGAGGTTGATTAAATGAGTAAGAATACCAGAGTTGTGGTAGGTATGTCTGGAGGAGTGGATTCTTCTGTTGCAGCAGTCCTATTAAAAGAACAAGGATACGATGTCATCGGCATTTTTATGAAAAATTGGGATGAAGAGGATGAAAATGGTGTCTGTACAGCGACTGAAGATTATGAAGACGTAATAAAAGTCTGTAATAAAATTGGAATACCTTATTACAGTGTAAACTTTGTCAAAGAGTACTGGGATAATGTGTTTTCTTATTTTTTGCAAGAATATAAAAGGGGAAGAACACCAAATCCTGATGTACTTTGTAATAAAGAAATTAAATTTAAAGCTTTTTTAAACTACGCATTAGATGTAACTGAGGCCGATTATTTAGCAACAGGCCACTATGCACAAGTCGATTCCCAAAATGGAGAATATCGATTGCTGCGAGGTGTAGATAATAATAAGGATCAGACTTATTTTCTTTGTCAATTGGGACAAGAACAGCTATCGAAAGCGATGTTCCCTATTGGTCATTTAGAAAAGAAGAAAGTTAGAGAAATAGCAGAAAGAGAAGGGCTTGTGACGGCTAAGAAAAAAGATTCTACAGGAATCTGTTTTATAGGGGAGAGAAATTTTAATCAATTTTTAAACAATTACCTTCCTGCACAAAAAGGTCCAATAAAAGATTTAGATGGAGTAGTAAGAGGAGAACACTCTGGACTTATGCACTATACCTTAGGCCAGAGAAAGGGTCTGGGTATAGGTGGTCAAGGAAGTGGTGATCCTTGGTTTGTAGTAGATAAGGACTTAGAAAATAATACCCTTTACGTAGTTCAAGGAGACTCCCATCCTAGACTTTATTCTCATTCTCTTATAGCTACGGATATGAACTGGGTAAAAGGATATGCCCCTGCTAAAAGCTTTAGCTGTACAGCTAAGTTTAGATACAGACAAAGTGACCAAGGCGTTGATGTAGAAGTTTTAGAAGCAAACAAGATAAAAGTAATTTTTCACGAAAAACAAAAGGCTGTTACACCAGGCCAGGAAGTAGTGCTGTACGATGGCGAAGAGTGTTTAGGTGGAGCCACTATTGATCAGATAGAGTTGTAGAAGTTAAATTTGAGGCTCTTTAAGCTGGTCATGTAAAGTATGTTTGGTTTTAGTTGCCAGAAACCAGCGTTCAGCAATCAGAATTTGACTACCATTTCCTTATTAAATAGGAAAGTCCTGCTTTTGCCCCTAACTTCTGCCCAGTCATCCTGAGCGCAAGAGAACGATCTTGACCCCAAAGCAATACCCCAATGCTAGTGACTAATGACTAGCAACTAATGCGCCAGTAGGCGCTTTTCTTGTGTAAAAAATTAATATATAATAAAGCTTCTAGTGGTATAATGGAAAAATAGAATAATTGAATCTAAAGGTGAGATTATATGAAGGTTCTTTTTGTTGAAGATGAAAAAAAGGTTACAGATGCCTTAGAAGAGATGTGTAAAATTCAAAATATAGAATGCGATATTGCAAATGATGGGGAAGAAGGATTGCTCTATGCAAAGTCTAGTTTGTATGATGTAATTGTTCTTGATATTATGCTCCCCTATAAAAGCGGCTTAGAGATATTATCTGAACTTCGAGCAGAGGGTAACAATACTCCTGTTCTTTTGTTGACAGCAAAAGATGCTACAGATGATATTGTAAAAGGATTAGATACTGGTGCAGATGATTATGTAGTCAAGCCTTTCGCAGCCAAGGAACTCTTTGCGAGAATACGGGCACTGAGTAGAAGAGTAGATAAAGACTATATAGAAGATACCATCAAATTAGACACCGTTGAGTTTGATTTGAATAACTACACTATAAAGATTGATGGAAAACCTGAGAAAATAACCTATAAAGAGGCAATGCTCTTTGAAATGCTCATTAAACGTCCGGAGCAAGTTTTTACTAGAGAGCAAATTCTAGACCGAGTCTGGGGTCTAGATAGTGATGTAAATGAAAACAATATTGAAATATATATACACAATCTCAGAAAAAAACTAAAACATACTAATATCAGTATTGATACTGTTCGAGGTGTAGGATATACCTTAAGGGTGAAAGATGTTTAAACAACTTCACAGAAAATTAACTCTTACAAATGCATTGATCTTAATATGTTTTTTACTCGTCTTTTCTTATTCCATTGTAAGTATCTTTTCTTATGCATTAGGTCAATCTTCAAAGGTGACTTTGAGAGATAAAGCGAATCAAATCATAAGGCGAAGCCAAGAACTTGGAACTTTTGATTTTATTATTATAGAGGATTATATGGAAGAAGACTCCTCTAATAAGAATGTTCTCAGAAATTCTTTAGATGTTCACTATATCGTATGGGACAATAATGGAAGATTGTCTTCTTTAAATTATGTAGACCAAGATTTAATCAAAGAATTATTTGAGCAATCGAGAGAAGTATATGAAAATCAATCTACAGAATTTGAAAAGATGAAGGTAAGCAATGTCAATTATCGAATATACACTCAGTATTATACCTTGCCAAATGGCATAGGCGGTGTTATTCAAGTTTATCAGTCTAGTGAAATAGACCATTTTATCCTTAATCAGCTCTTTTTTATCATTGTTACTATTGGACTTTGTAGCGTGATTGTATTGATTATTATAAGCTCATTTCTTGCAAAAAGGTCTCTTGAGCCTGTAAAGCAATCTTATGAAAGGCAAAAAGAGTTTGTGGCAGATGCCTCTCATGAGCTTAGAACTCCTTTAACCATTATCAAATCGAATCTTGAAGTATTATCCTTAAAGGAAGAAGAAACGATTGTAGAAAATAAAAAATGGTTTGATAATATCTATACGGAAACAGATGTTATGGCGAAATTGGTGCAAAATTTGTTAACCTTAGCCCAAATGGATAATAAGCAGATTAGTGCTAATATGCAAATAGTAGTATTATCTCTTATTGTAGAGAATGTGTGTAAAAAGATGTCCGTTTTAGCAAGAGAAAAAGATATTCTTTTGCAAAGCATTATTGCTGATGATGTTCTCGTAAAGGGCGATCAGAATCGACTAGAGCAACTTTTTGTCATACTTATTGATAATGCTATTAAATATACTCCGAAAGGTGGACAAGTAAAGGTTAGTTTAATGACCACTTCAGATAAAGCCTATATTAGCGTTAAAGACACAGGTATAGGCATTGAGGAAGAGGACAAAAACAAGATTTTTCAACGTTTTTATAGAGTAGATAAAGTCCGCTCTAGAGAGCAAGGTGGTGTGGGCTTAGGTCTAAGCATTGCTAAATGGATTATTGATGAGCATAAAGCCACCCTTGAGATTAAAAGTAAATTAAACGAAGGAAGCGAATTTATCATCGGTTTTACTTCGAAAAATAAGTAATGAATAAATAGAAGTAGAAAGGAGAAATTATGGAAAAAAAATTCAAGCGCATCCTAATAGTGCTTGTCATTATAGTAGGGATTGTAACTTTGCCCAATCTCATAAATAGTTCAGATGGCGAGAAAATGCAGTTATCTATTAGTACTCCCCAAGAAGATTTAGTAAGAGAAGTTTTTTCCTATCCCACTGGGAACTATGAAGGGAAAGTAGAGAGGATTACCTTAAGAGCAAATGGAGATATTATGTTTCACGGTCCTCAGATTGATGGTGCATATAAGAATGGGAAGTATGACTTTAATCCAAGCTTTCGACATGTAAAGAAATACATTGAAAGTGCGGATTTAGCACTAGGCAATTTTGAATCTACCACAGCAGGTGGAACGCCTTCTGGATATCCCGTATTTAATGCTCCTGATGAAAGTGTAGAGACTTTAAGCAGAATAGGATATGATGTACTAGCTACTGCCAATAATCATGCATTAGACAAAGGAAAAAATGGAGTAATCCGAACCATCGATAAAATTGCAGAAAACAATATGGTCAGTGTAGGAACTTATAAAGAGCCAGGAGAAAACATATATATTGCAGAAGTAGAGAATATTAAAATAGCTGTTTTAAGCTATACTTATGGTTTGAATGGCATGGAAAGTATGCTTTCATCACAAGACAGAGAGTATATGGTGAATCTCATCGATAAAGAAAAAATAGAAGGTGATATTAAACAATCCAAGGAAAATGGAGCAGACTTTACTATCGTGTTTATTCACTGGGGAAATGAATACCAGTTAAAACCCTCTTCTTATCAAAAGGAATTAGCAAATAGTATGTTTCAGTGGGGGGCAGATATTATTTTAGGAAGTCATCCACACGTAATACAAGAGTCTGATATCATTTATATAGACGGAGAGGCAAAATACGTCATATACTCTATGGGCAATTTTATCTCAAATCAAAGGCGAGAGACCTTAGGCTCTATTGCAAATAGCACACATACAGAAGATGGAGTCATTGTAGATTTAGTTTTAGAAAAGGACTTTGTATCTGGAGATAAGAGAATAGTAGGAGTGAACTACATACCCACTTGGGTAAATCGAACAGAATCTAATGGAAGCTTTCATTATGAAGTGCTTCCTGTAAGAGATGCTCTTAAAGGGGATTATAATGATTACACAAAAGCTAAACTACAAGCATCCTATGAGAATACCATGGGAAAGATGCAACTGTATGGGGAAATTGGAGCAAATAAATGAGCATAGACATTTTAGAGATGAAAAAAGATCAAATTAAAGCGCTTTTGACTCTTGAAGAAAGGTGTTTTTCTATTCCGTGGACAGAGAATATGTTTTTAGAAGAATTAGAAAACTCTCTAGCCAAATACGTAGTTATAAGATCTTCTGGGAAGATTGCAGGTTATGGAGGCATGTGGTTTATCTTAGATGAAGCCCATATTACCAATATTGCTATTGACCCAAATTATCAAAAACAGGGATTCGGTAGTCATATCCTGTCTTACATGATTAAAGAAGCAGAAGAACATCATATTTACAAAATGACCTTAGAGGTAAGAAAAAGCAATAAAGCTGCTTTGCAATTGTATAAAAAGTTTAATTTTGAAGAATATGGAATTCGCCCAAGATATTATGAAGATAATCAAGAAGATGCCATCATTATGTGGAGGAAAAAATGTTAAAAAGGATAGGTTTTATTCTCTTAGTCATAGCCATTCCCATATTTGTTCTCTTGACGACAGTACAATTTGTAGTCATGTGGGACGGATTTTTTAGAGATCAATATCTAGAAAATGGAGTTGTAATGACTACCAATATTGAGATCGATGATTTAATGAAAATAACAGACGAAATACAGGAATTTTTACTAGGTGACAGGCAGGATTTTGCTATAAAGGGTGTTATAGACGGCCAAGAGCAGATTGTCTTTAAAGAGAGAGAAATTGTTCACATGGAAGACGTAAAGAATCTATTTCATACTGGTATTATCTTACGAAACGTTTGTGGTCTTCTTACAGTGATATGTGGGATTTGTTTTTATAAAAAGGACAAAACAAAATTATACAAAGCCATGAAATACAGCGCAATAACCTTTATTGTAGTGGGGGGACTCCTAGCAATTGTAATAAGTCAAGATTTTAATAAGTATTTTGTTGTTTTTCATAAAATATTCTTTACAAATGATTATTGGATTCTAGATCCAATGGAAAGTGTACTCATCAATATGGTTGATATTCACTTTTTTATGAGTATTGCAACACTTATATTAGGTACAAGTTTAGCTCTCCTTTTATCTATAGGAGTGCTAGGCTCTCTTATGGAGCGTAAAATGAATAGAAATCAAAATTTAAAATTTATTTATAAGAGGTAAGGGAGTATTAGAAGAATTTAAAGAAAGAAGGAAAGAACAATAGATAAAGATATAATCATTTTAGGAATTGAGTCTTCTTGTGATGAGACTTCTGCCGCCATTGTTAAAAATGGTAGAGAGTGTCACTCTAATATCATCTACTCTCAAATCGATATTCATGAAGCTTATGGAGGTGTAGTGCCAGAAATAGCCTCTCGAAATCATATAAAGAAAATTGATCTTATTGTAGAAAAGGCATTAAGAGAGAGTCATATATCGTTAGAAGATGTAGATGGTGTAGCCGTAACTTACGGACCAGGATTAATTGGAAGCTTATTAGTAGGTTTATCCTATGCAAAAGCCGTTGCTTTTAGCTTAAATAAGCCTTTTATTGGCATAAATCATATGGAAGGGCATATTAGCGCAAATTATATCGACAATGAAAAAGTGAAGCCTCCATTTATCACATTAGTAGCCTCAGGAGGGCATACGAATATTGTCATCGTAAGAGATTATGGTGTATATGAAGTCTTAGGCCAAACTCGAGATGATGCAGCAGGAGAAGCTTTTGATAAAATATCTCGATCCCTTGGATTAGGTTATCCTGGTGGTCCTGCAATCGACAAGGCATCTAAATTGGGAAACCCTGAAGCTGTAAATTTTCCTCGAGCTTATTTGGAGGAAGACAGTTATGATTTTAGTTTTAGTGGCTTAAAATCATCTGTTTTAAATTACTTAAATAGCTGTAAAATGAAGGATATTGAAGTCAATATTAATGATGTAGCAGCTAGTTTTCAAAAATCCGTAATAGATGTATTAGCAGATAAAACCATGAAAGCAGCTCTAGAAAATAATATGTCTATCATATGTTTGTCTGGGGGTGTGGCAAGGAACAGTTTGCTTCGAAACACCTTGGAAAAGATGGTCTTAGACAAAGGGCTATCCATCCACTTTCCAGAACCAGATTTATGCAGTGACAATGCAGCCATGATTGCAAGTGCAGGATATTATAAGTATATAAAAGGAGAGTTTTCTGCTTTTGATATAAATGCTGTGGCGAATTTATCGTTGAAGGATGGTTGAACAATAGTTGAACAGTTGTTGAGCGATGGTTAAACAGTAGTTAAACGATTGTTTAAGTAGAAAATTTAGGTTGTGTAGTGTAGGTTTATTCAAAAAGATATAGGAGATTTTCTTTCGATAAAATCTCCTATATTTTTTGTAAATTTTGTATTATTTTTAACAATAGTTAGACAATTGTTTAACAATAGTTCAACCATCGCTCAGCTATTGTTAAAAAGCTCTAGTTCAAGCTGTTTTTCGGTCCACTCTTCTAAAGTTACATCTAAAACCTCTTTTGTAGTATTGTACTCTTCTGTAATGCTATTCGCTTTATCATAGTCATCGTAGAAATCTTCTTTGCACATGAGGAGCTCAAATTCTTTGATTTGGTCTTCTAATTCGTTGACCTTCGTCTCTAAGGTGCTTATTTCCTTTTTAAGAGTTTTTAATTTCTGCTTTTGGCTGTTTTCTAATTTTTTTATATTGTTCATCTGAGTCTTTGTCATAGAAGATCCTTGATTTTCTAGTTCTTCTAAGAGTTTGGCATCATTGACCTTCTTTTGATAATAATCGTAGTTGCCATTGTACATAAAAATGCCATTGTTCTCAAGTACGAGGAGCTTATCTACTACTCTATTTAAAAAGTATCGATCGTGAGAAATAAGTAGTACCGTTCCTGTATAATGGATTAAAGCTTCTTCTAAAATATCTTTTGTCTCCATATCAAGGTGATTAGTAGGTTCGTCCATGAGTAAAAAATTAGATTTTGATAACATGAGCTTTGCAAGGGAAATTCTGCTTGTCTCTCCACCAGACAAAGAGCCTACCGATTTAAAGACGTCTTCTCCTGTAAACATAAAAGCACCTAAAAAGTTTCGTATTTCTCCTTCATTTGCAGCAGGCTTTGATGCCCATACTTCAGAGAGGATACTATTATTAGGATTTAAACCTTGATGTTCTTGATGATACATTTCTACATTTACATTGTGACCGAGAACAATTTCTCCTTGATCTTGAGATAGATTTCCCGCAATAATATTAAGCAAGGTCGTCTTTCCAGTACCATTAGCTCCTACGATACCGACCTTTTCTCCTCGGAATATAGTAAAGTCAATATTTTCAAAAAGAGTGTTTTCAGAAAAAGACTTCTTTAAATTCATGACCTCTAAGACTGTTTTTCCGCTCTTAATTTGTGGTTCGAAGCGAATGCGAGCTTTCTTTTGAAAGACGATAGGTTTTTCAATGCGCTCCATTTTATCTAGCATTTTCTCTCGACTTTCTGCTTTTCTAATGCTCTTCTCTCGATTAAACTGCCGAAATCGATCAATGATTTCTTCCTGGCGCTGAATTTCCTTTTGTTGCAGTTCATAATGGTGCATTTGAATATCCAAATTTTCCTTTTTTCTCATTACATAATTAGAATAATTACCATTGTACTCATTGAGCTTGTGGTTTTCAATTTCAAATATTTTGTTTACAACTGCATCCAAGAAATACCTGTCATGGGAAATAATCATGAGTCCACCATCATAGGATTGCAAATAATTCTCCAACCATTGGATGGCAGTTACATCTAGATAATTTGTAGGTTCATCCAATAAAAAAAGCTGAGGTTTTGAAAGCAATAATTTTCCTAAGGCGACGCGAGTCTTTTGCCCTCCACTTAATTCGCCAATTTTCTTATCTAATTCTTCTTCGCTAAAGCCTAGTCCATTAGCGATTCCTCGTATGCGGCTTTGATACTCATAGCCTCCTAAGGTCTCAAACTCTTCTACGAGCTTAGAGTATTTATCCATGGTATTGTTTAAATCAATATTTTGGCTCATGAGCTCCTGATATTTATATATTTCCCCTTCAAGATCAATACAAATTTGAAAGACAGATAATAGCTCGTCGTAAATCCTTATGTCCTCATTTAAATTTAAGTCTTGTGACAAATAGCCAATAGAGGTATCTTTACTTATATTTATTTCCCCTGAATCAAAGTATAAGTTGTTGGTAATAATCTTAAATAAGGTTGATTTACCAGAGCCATTTTTACCAACGATGCCAATGCGATCGTTTTTATCCACTTTAAAGGATACATTATTTAGTATAAGATCTATTCCGTAACTTTTAGTGATATTATTACAAGTGAGCAATTTTCATCCTCCTAACTTATGCTATATGAAAATTGATTTTTAGTTTATTTATATGTCGAATAAGACATTTTGTACTTAATAAAGACTTCAAATAAGATTTTGGCGTGAATAATAGGAATAATTCATTTTAACAGATTAAAGACGAGAAATAAACTCCATTTGACACTATAATATCAAGTTTGCTATAATAGGTTGACTAGATTTGTTTGATGGGTTTATCTGGAAGGAGTAAGCATATGCAAAGAAATTCAATAAAGGTGTCTATGGCCGTAGTGCGAAGATTGCCCAAATATCATAGGTACTTAGGTGAATTGATAGAAAATGATGTAAACAGAATATCTTCTAAAGAATTAGGTAAGATTATGGGATTGACTGCATCTCAAATACGCCAAGATTTAAATTGTTTTGGAGGGTTTGGGCAACAAGGTTATGGCTATAATGTCAATGATTTATATAAGGAAATAGGAAGCATTTTAGGCTTAAATAGAGAATACAAAACCGTAATTGTAGGGGCTGGTAATCTAGGTCAAGCCATAAGTAATTACGAAGGGTTTCGAAGAGAAGGTTTTAAGCTTCTAGCCATGTTTGATGTTAATCCAAGATTAGTAGGCAATACCATTAGAGATATTAAGATACATGATATAATGGAACTAGAAGATTTTGTAAGAGATAATGGTGTTAATATCGGAATTATTTGTGTACCGAAATCATCTAGTCAAGAAATCGCAGATATTCTTGTTCGCGCTAATATTAGAGCTCTTTGGAATTTTGCACCGAATGATGTCAATGTTCCAGACAATATTATTATTGAGAATGTTTCAATCAACGAAAGTTTATATACCTTAACTTATCTAATGAATGAAGATAATTTAGATATTTAAATTGACAAAATAAAGAGAACTAAATATAATAAACACAAGTAAATATAAACGACAATGACGTCTATAAATTGAGTATTTTTTACTCATATTGTAGACGTTTTTTGTTATAAAAGATGAATATCAATAGGGAGGATTTAGAGTGACAAAACAAGAAGTTATGCAAAAGGCAAAAGAATTGGGCGTAGAATTTATACATTTACAATTTACAGATTTACGAGGAATTATGAAGAATTTATCCATTACCATAGAGCAATTAGATAAGGCTCTAGATGGGGAAATCATGTTTGATGGATCTTCTATTGATGGATTTGCAAGAATCGAAGAATCGGATATGTATTTAAAACCAGATTTAGATACATTCGTCGTATTTCCATGGAAACCTCAAACTGCACGAGAAGCAAGATTGATTTGTGATGTTTATAATCCAGATAATACTCCTTTTGCAGGATGTCCACGTAATATTTTGAAGAAAACAATTAAAAAAGCATTACACATGGGATATACCATGAATGTAGGTCCTGAATGTGAATTCTTCCTATTTGAAATAGGAGAAGATGGGACTCCTACTTTAAAGACAAATGATGATGCAGGATACTTTGATTTAGCTCCTGTAGACTTAGGTGAAAGTGCAAGACGTGATATGGTACTTACCTTAAAAGAGATGGGTTTTGAAATTGAGGCATCCCATCATGAATGCGCTCCAGGTCAACACGAAATTGACTTTAAGTATTCAGATGCGCTAAAAGCAGCAGATAATATTATGACTTTTAAAATGGTCGTTCGAATAATTGCTCAAAGACATGGTCTTCACGCCACATTTATGCCAAAACCTATTTATGGCATTGCAGGTTCTGGCATGCATATCAATCAATCTTTATTTAACGGTGAAAAAAATGCATTTGATGACCCAAATGGAGAATACCAATTAAGCGATACAGCAATGCACTATATTGCTGGATTAATAAAGCATGCAAGAGGTTTGACGGCGCTTACAAATCCAACTATAAACTCCTATAAGAGATTAGTACCAGGTTATGAAGCTCCTGTCAATATTGCTTGGTCTCCTAAAAATAGAAGTCCTTTGATTCGAATTCCTGCTAAAAGAGGATCATCTACCAGGGTAGAACTTCGAAATCCGGATCCTTCAGCAAATCCATATTTAGCATTAGCAGGTAATTTGGCGGCTGGACTATCGGGGATTGAACAAAAACTAATGCCACCTGCACCTGTTTCAGAAAATGTGTATGATATGACCGAAGTTGAAAAAATAGAAAAAGAAATTGGTGCATTGCCAGGTACCTTATTAGAAGCAATAGAAGCATTAAAACAAGATGAATTATTGATGGATACATTAGGTGAGCATGCAAGGGTAAAATATATCAAAGGTAAATTACATGAGTGGAATGACTATAGAACACAAGTATCAAAGTGGGAATTAGACCAATATTTGACTAGCATCTAATATATTGTTTGAGATACTATTTCCCTAAGTAAACTGTTATAATCATTATAAGTGAACCATAGTTAAATAATCGTTTGGCGCGCCTTAGGCGCGTTTTTATATACTGTATAAATTCTTAGCTGCTACCCCAGTCATCTTGAGCGGTAGCGAAAGATCCTGACACATGCAAGCTAATGACTAAAGAGTAATGACTAGGGACTATCAGATGGGAGAGGAAAGTATGCTAAAAAGTCTGATACTTTGTATTAACAATAAAAAGCTTGAAGCTCATATTCAGTTAGGCTTAAAAAAATCCGGCTATAATGTATTGACTTGCGAAGATGGAAATAGTTTGATTCGCCTTGCCCATACTAGGCATATTGATTTGGTCATAGTAGATGAGGAGCTTCGTGGTTTGAGAGCTATTGATGTAGTAAATATTATTTATACTGAAAAAATATGTCCGGTCTTAATCGTAGCAAATGATTTTAGGAATGATTACATAGATTGGATTGAAAAAGGTTGGATATACGGATCTGTACATTTACCTATGAATCAAGTAGAATTATTAAAAATCGTAAAAGGCGCTATAGCTAATGGAGAAAGGATGTTACTACTAGACCGAGAAATCGAAAAACTTAAAAAACAACTAGCCGAGCGAAAAATAATAGAAAAAGCAAAAAGCATTCTTATGGAAAAAAAGTCATGTACAGAAGAGGGTGCATACACATACATAAGAAAGATCAGTATGAATAAGGGCGTGCCTATGGAAAAAATAGCAGAAGCCATCATTAGGTCCCTAAAATCTAAAAAGTAGTCGCTAGACACTAGTCGTTAGTCTCTAGCATTTTGGGATTCCTTTTGAGTCTTTATTTAGGCTATCTAAGATAGCCATAGTGCGAGTGATTAGGGTGTAGCGCCTAAGGACTAAATATAAATAAACCAACGCTTTGCGTTGGTTTATTTATATTTATCATATTTGATTTCCGAAATCTGCATAGCGCCAAAGAAAATCGTTACAGTATTGGTTACTAAAGGGATGTATTGCTTTAGTAGGAAAAAGAAGTGCTCTTTATTTAAAGTAATACTAGGAAAATAAAAAATGAGTTTTAGAGCATTCATAATAATGAATATCAGGCATAAAGCATAGGCTATATTTGCATTGTATTTTCTCACTCGCATGAGAGCAATGCTAAACAAGGAGATTAACGTGGATAATATAGCAAAAATGATAAATTCTATTACACTGGCATTTTTTATGGGCAGTTCTAAAAAAGTAAAAGAATCGGTAATCAAAAAATACGTAAGAAATTCAGCCATATTAGCAATTAATAAAATAACAAATAAGATAAACCCCAAAATGGCATAAATAATAGTCTTGTGATTTTGTTCTTTAAACATAGTAAACTCCTCTATAGGTATTGTTTTAAGAGAGACTGTTTTAGATTATAATAGTATTGTATCAAATATTATAGAATTATGGTAATATTAATTATTCCATCATAGATATGACAATCATACGAGGTGCACATATGTTAAAAGAAACATCTATACACAAAAATCAAATAATTCTTCAAACAGGGTACTTTGATTTAAAGCAGACTTTTGAATGTGGACAATGTTTCCGTTGGAATGAAGTAGAACAAGGGCATTATATAGGTCTAGTAAAAGACAAGGTATTAGAAATGTATCAAGTAGGACAAGAAATTTCTTTTTATAATACAGATGAAAAAGATTTTAAGGATATATGGGTAGATTATTTTGATTTAAATAGAAATTATGAAGAATTAATTGAAGAAATATCAAAGGAGAAGATCATGAAAGCTGCTACAGAATATGGTAAGGGCATTCGGATTTTGTGTCAGGATGAGTGGGAAACTCTAATCTCCTTTATCATTTCTGCTAATAATAATATTCCTCGAATAAAAAAAATACTAGAACGTTTTAGTAAACTTTTCGGTCAAAAGATGTGCTATAAAGGAGAAGAGTATTATACCTTTCCTACACCAGAAAGTTTACAGGGGATTACAGAAAAGGATTTGGAGGAAATTAAAAGCGGCTATCGAGCTAAGTATATTATTGATGCTGTACAAAAGGTCAATGAAAGTCAAGTAGATTTATATAATCTTAAGAATTTAGAAACAGGAGAGGCCAGAAAAGAACTCCTTAAAATTAAAGGAATTGGACCTAAAGTGGCAGACTGTATTCTGCTATTTTCTATGAGAAAGTACAGCTGCTACCCCATAGACGTATGGATTCGAAAGGTAACAGAAAAATTATACTTTAAAAGAGAGTGCACACCTAAAGAAATTCAAAAATTTGCAGAAGATATGTGGAAAGATAACGCAGGCTTTGCACAACAGTATTTGTTTTACTATGCAAGAAATCAGTTGTAGAAAGATTAGGTGATTTAACAGAAAATGCGGAAAGCTGAATGTGGAAAGCGGAACTCTCATATTTAGTATGTAAATGTAGAGGTGTGGATTGTAAAGATATAAAATTTTTGTTCCAATACTGTTAAAAAAATATGAGAAAGTTGAATATAAGTAAAATAAAAATGCCAAAATATAGTTGACTTTTAAGAATTTATTTTGTATCATTATATGTGTCGATTAGCACTCGACAATAATGAGTGCTAACAATCAATTCGGATAAAATACGAGGAGGGTTTTTATATGAAACTTAAACCATTAGGTGACAGAGTTGTAATTAAAGTAAAAGAAGAAGAAGCAACAACTGCAAGTGGCATTGTTTTGCCAGGTACTGCAAAGGAAAAACCTCAAGAAGCTCAAGTAGTAGCAGTAGGCAGTGGTGAATTAGTAGATGGTAAAAAAATAGAATTAGAAGTTAAAGTAGGAGATACCGTAATTTATTCTAAGTACTCAGGAACAGAAGTTAAAATCGATGGCGAAGATTATTTAATCGTGAGACAAAACGATATTTTAGCAATAGTTGAATAAAAAGTAAAATAAGAGGAGGAATAAAAATGGCAAAAGAAATTAAATTTTCTTCAGATGCAAGAGCATCATTAGTTGAAGGTGTTAATAAACTAGCAGATACTGTAAAGGTTACTTTAGGACCAAAAGGAAGAAATGTTGTATTATCAAGAAGCTTTGGTTCTCCAATCATCACAAATGATGGTGTTACAATTGCAAAAGAAATCGAATTAGAAGACCCTTATGAAAACATGGGTGCACAATTAGTAAAAGAAGTGGCTACAAAAACCAACGATGTAGCTGGTGACGGTACTACTACTGCTACATTACTAGCTCAAGCTATCATTAGAGAAGGTATGAAAAACTTAGCTGCTGGTGCAAATCCAATGGGATTAAAAAGAGGTATTGAAAAGGCAGTAGAAATAGTTGTAACTGAATTACACAAAACAAGCAAAAAAGTAGAAAACAAAGAAGGTATTGCTCAAGTTGCTTCTATTTCTGCAGCAGATGAAAAGATCGGTAAATTAATTTCTGATGCAATGGAAAAAGTAGGAAACGATGGTGTTATCACTGTTGAAGAAGGCAAAAGTATGGGTACTGAATTAGAATTTACAGAGGGTATGCAATTTGACAGAGGATACCTTTCTGCATACATGGCAACAGACAATGAAAAAATGGAAGCTATATTAGACAGTCCTTATATTTTAATAACAGACAAAAAAATCAGTAATATTCAAGAAATTTTACCAATACTAGAGCAAATCGTTCAAACAGGCGGAAAATTATTAATCATCGCTGAAGATGTAGATGGAGAAGCTTTAGCTACTCTAGTTGTAAATAAATTAAGAGGAACATTTAACTGCGTAGCAGTAAAAGCTCCAGGGTTTGGCGATAGAAGAAAAGCTATGTTAGCTGATATTGCAGCATTAACAGGTGGTCAAGTGATTTCTGATGAATTAGGATTTGATTTAAAATCTGCTACATTAGAGCAATTAGGTAGAGCTAGACAAATTAAAGTAGATAAAGAAAATACAATCATCGTAGAAGGCCAAGGAAATAAAGCGGATGTAGAAGACAGAATCAATCAAATTAAGAGACAAATTCCAGAAACAGATTCTGACTACGATAGAGAAAAATTACAAGAAAGACTTGCTAAATTATCAGGTGGTGTAGCTGTAATCAAAGTAGGTGCTGCAACTGAAACAGAAATGAAAGAAAGCAAGTACAGAATTGAAGATGCTTTAAACGCTACAAGAGCAGCAGTTGAAGAAGGTGTTGTAAGCGGTGGTGGTACAGCATTCATAGGTACTATTTCAAAAGTAGAAGATTTAATTAACACTTTAGAAGACGACGAAAAAACAGGTGCTTCTATTGTTAGAAGAGCTCTTGAAGAGCCAGTAAGACAAATCGCTGCAAATGCAGGATTAGAAGGCTCTGTTATCGTTGAAAACTTAAGAGTAAAAGAAGATGGTATGGGCTTTGATGCTGCTAAAGGCGTATATGTAAACATGTTCCAAGCAGGTATTACAGACCCAACAAAAGTAACAAGATCTGCAATTCAAAATGCAGCTTCTGTTGCGGCTATGTTCTTAACTACAGAAGCAGCAGTAGCTGAATTACCAAAAGATGAACCAGCAATGCCAGGCGGAATGGGCGGCATGGGTGGAATGGGCGGAATGATGTAATTCCGGCCTAAGTAATGAAGAAAAGTCTCGTAAGAGGCTTTTTTTTTGGCTGAAAGCAAAAGGCTCAATGCGGAACTCGCATATCTAATATGTAAAGTTAGAAGTTTTGCTTTATCTACTATTTGAGTCATCTTGATATATAGATGAAAGCCTTGATCTGAGTGACTTGACCCTAGAACGCTGGTGACTAGTAGCTGGCTGCTGATGGCTAAAGCGCAGAAGGCGCTTTTAACGAAGTGTTTGTGAAATGTAAATATTCTGAAAATTAGGTTTGATATTGACAATCTTTTTAGTTAATACTATACTAATAAAAATATTCTTACGGATATTCAATATCTTTTCATTCAACAATGTTCGAATTGTCTTATAAATTCAGCCAACCACAAGAAACACGCTTTGCGAGTTTCTTATGGTTACGCGGGCAGTCGCCAAATGTCTGCAAGCAGCCACTTGGCTCGTTGCCTTCACGATAATAAAATTAAATTAGGAGTGTACAGTATGGGAAAAATAGTAAAAGAAGGTTTGACTTTTGATGATGTTCTATTAATACCTGCTCATTCAGAAGTTTTACCAAATCAAGTAGAACTTGCTACGGTTTTAACGAGGAAAATCAAGCTTAACATTCCTATTATTAGTGCAGGAATGGATACTGTAACTGAAGCAAAGCTTGCTATAGCTATGGCGAGACAGGGTGGTATTGGTATTATACACAAGAACATGTCTATCCAAGATCAAGCTATGGAAGTGGACAAGGTTAAGAGAAGTGAACACGGCGTCATCGTAGACCCATTCTTCTTAAGCCCAGACCATGTAGTAGGCGATGCATTAGAGCTTATGGAAAGATACCGCATATCGGGAGTTCCCATTACAGTAGACGGAAAGTTAGTGGGCATTATCACCAATAGAGACCTTCGATTTGAAAATGATCCTACAAAGAGAATAGAAGATGCTATGACAAAAGACAATCTGGTCACTGCTCCAGAGGGGACAAATTTAGAAGAAGCAGAAAACATTCTAAAACGTCATAAAATCGAAAAGCTTCCTATTGTAGATCAATACAATAATTTAAAAGGTTTAATTACAATTAAAGATATCGAAAAAGCTATCAAATACCCTTATTCAGCAAAAGACGATAAAGGAAGACTTTTAGTTGGTGCAGCTGTAGGCGTAAACAAAGACCTAAAAGACAGAATAAAGGCTCTAGTCGAAGCAAGAGTAGACGTAGTGGTTGTTGATACAGCACATGGACATTCAAAAGGTGTACTAGATGCCATTCGACACATTAGGGAACTTTATCCTGAACTTCAAATTATCGCTGGAAATATTGCTACAGGAGAAGCAGCTAAAGATTTAATCGAAGCAGGAGTAGATGCTATTAAAGTAGGAATTGGACCAGGTTCTATTTGTACTACACGTGTTATTGCAGGAATTGGTGTTCCTCAAATCACTGCTATTATGGATTGTGCAGAAGTGGCTAAGAAATATGGCGTTCCAATTATCGCTGATGGAGGTATTAAGTACTCAGGAGATATTGTAAAAGCTATTGCAGCAGGAGCGGATACGGTTATGATCGGTAGCCTCTTTGCAGGTACGGAAGAAAGCCCTGGTGAAACGATTATATATCAAGGTAGAAGCTTTAAATCCTATAGAGGAATGGGTTCTATTGCAGCCATGAAACAAGGAAGCTCTGATCGCTATTTCCAAGAGGGCAACAATAAACTGGTTCCTGAAGGTGTTGAAGGAAAAGTTCCATTCAAAGGTTCATTAGCAGATACAGTGTTTCAAATGTTAGGTGGCCTTCGCTCTGGTATGGGATATTGTGGTGCTGCAAATATTCAAGAATTAAAAGAAAATACTCAATTCATCAAGATTACAAGTGCAGGTTTAAGAGAAAGTCATCCACATGATGTCTCTATTGATAAGGAATCCCCAAATTACACAAGTGCAAAATATTAGATAATAAACGAACAACAGAAAAAATAAGACCTAGGAAATCCTTGACTGATAGGAGTTTCCTAGGTTGTTTTATTTAATGTGTACAGGTGAAAATCAGGCCTTATTAGCAGATAAAAATGGACCTTCAATGTAATGTAATAAATTCATATTACGAACTTAAAAGGGTCTACACATTCATATTTGTTTGTATATTTGAAAATAATTGACCTATTTTATGAGTACGAAGTAGCCTTTAAAGAGTTTGAGAGGGTAAAATTATGTTAAAATAACTTAACAAGAAATATAAAAGTTGACATTGACTTTCTTTTACAAAAAGAGTACAATCAAGTTTAAATAATGTTGATTGGAAATAAGTAAAAGCGATGTCAGGCTTTATAGAGAGCAACCGGTTGGTGGAAGGTGCAAAAGATGAATTGTTTTGAATACATTCCAGGAATTGCGGGCTGAAGGTAATTTTCTGTGTAGGCTTTGCCAGGTGCACCTGTTATAGTGCAAGGGTGTGATTGCACCTGTTGAGGCAAATGTCGTGAGATATTTGTAAATTGAGGTGGTACCACGGACATAATCCGTCCTCTGAATAGCAATATTCGGAGGGCGGTTTCTTTCATTTGGCGAATTTCACGACCTTAGCAGGGGGCAAAGACCACTGCTAAGGCGCCACTGCACAAAATAGAGCCAACTACCTTTAACCCTACCCCTCCAGAAAATAATAAAATGGAGAAGAAAACATGCCTATTACAGAAATTCTTACTCAAAATGCAGCCTTATACGGCAGTGAAGTAAGTTTGGTTGAAATCAACCCAGGAATAAAAGAAATTAAAACCAGTTGGAAAGATTATGATCTAGTTGAAACAGATCCATCAAAGAAATTCCGTCGAGAAATGACTTGGCGTGAATTTGATGATAAAGCAAACCGCATGGCCAATTTCTTATTGGATAGAGGATTACAAAAAGGTCAGAAGGTGGCAATTTTATTAATGAATTGCCTAGAGTGGCTGCCCATTTATTTTGGAATATTAAAGACTGGTGCAATTGCAGTACCATTTAACTATCGATATACTTCAGATGAAATCCAATACTGTATCGATCTAGCAGAATGTGACGTCATAATATTTGGCCCAGAGTTTACAGGAAGAATAGAAGCTATTCGAGATAAGATTTCAAGAGTAAAAATACGTCTATACCTAGGTCAAGATTGCCCTTCCTTTGCTGAAAACTATTATTCATTGACTGCATGTTGTTCTTCAGTAGCTCCTAAAATCATACTTAAAGATGAGCAAGATGCTGTGATTTATTTTTCATCAGGTACGACTGGTTTTCCAAAAGCAATATTACATACCCATGAGAGTCTTATGACAGCTGCTAAAGTAGAAGTAGCCCACCATAAGCAGACAAGAGAAGATAATTTCCTCTGCATTCCGCCCCTTTATCATACTGGTGCAAAGATGCATTGGTTTGGAAGTCTTTTATCTGGTAGTAGGGCAGTATTACTTAGAGGCATAGATCCTGAGTGGATCGTGAAAACCATATCTGATGAAGGTATAACCATTGCTTGGCTTTTGGTACCATGGGCTCAAGATATACTTGATGCAATTGAACGAGGCGAAATCAAGTTAGAAGAACATCAGATCTCTCAATGGAGATTGATGCATATTGGTGCACAGCCTGTTCCTCCAAGTCTGATTCATAGGTGGTTAGACTATTTTCCAGGACATCAATATGATACGAATTATGGTTTGTCGGAATCTATAGGGCCTGGTTGCATTCACTTAGGCATAGACAATGTCTCTAAAGTAGGTGCCATAGGAATCCCTGGACACCTGTGGCAAATAAAAATTACAGATGAAAAAGGGAAGGCCGTTAAGCAAGGTGAAGTAGGGGAACTTTGTGTAAAAGGACCAGGCATTATGAAGTGTTATTACAGAAATCCAGATGCTACAGCAGAAGTGCTCAAAGACGGTTGGTTATTTACAGGTGACATGGCTCGAATGGATGAGGACCATTTTGTTCATCTTGTAGATCGCAAAAAAGATGTGATTATCAGCGGCGGAGAAAATTTGTATCCGGTACAGATTGAAAATTTTCTTAGGACACATGATGCAATTAAAGATGCTGCTGTTATTGGAATTCCCGATAGGCGTCTTGGAGAAATTGCTCAAGCAATTATCGAATTAAAACCAGGTTACACTTGTAGTGAAGAGGAAATTGCAGAGTTTTGCAATGGACTCCCCCGTTACAAACGCCCTAGAAAATTTGTATTTGAAGAAATTCCAAGAAATCCAACGGGCAAAATTGAAAAGCCTAAGCTAAGAGAAAAGTACTGTAGTATAAATCTGGTAGAGGCACAGACAGAAAGTTAAGTAGGTCCGCTTTAGTCCCTAGTCGTAAGTCCTTAGTCACTAGCACGATAGTATTCCTTTTGAGTCTAAGATCTTTGATAAGGCTCGTATGATTAGCGTAGATTAGTCGAAAGTGATTTTTATTAGTATGTAAAAAGGGAAACAATGGTTTAGGTTATAAGATTAGAATGTGTTTTACAAATGCTAGTTAAAGTGTTAAATTAAGATAAAGCATTTTGAATAAGGAGGATTCCATGAAAAAACTAATGACTGGAAACGAAGCTTTGGTTCAGGGAGCTTGGGAGGCTGGAGTAAAATTTGCCTCTGCATATCCAGGAACACCAAGCACAGAGATATTAGAAAGTTTGACGGAGCGAAAAGAAGTAAAATCAGAATGGGCTCCAAATGAAAAAGTTGCTATAGAAGCAGCTATAGGGGCTTCTATAGCGGGATTAAGATCTATGGCGTCTATGAAACATGTTGGTGTAAATGTTGCGGCAGATCCATTGTTTACATATGCTTATACAGGTGTTACTGGCGGTTTTGTACTTATAACAGCTGATGAACCAGGGCAACACTCTTCTCAAAATGAGCAAGATAATCGAAACTATGCTAAAGCTGCAAAAATTCCTATGCTCGAACCTGCAACAAGCCAAGAATCAAAAGACATGATGAAAGAAGCCTTTACCATCAGTGAAACATATGATACGCCTGTACTTGTCCGAGTGACAACTAGAGTCTGTCATTCAAAGAGCATCGTAGAATGTGAGAATCGGGTGGAAGCAGATTTTTCAGATTATGAAAAAAACGTAAAAAAATACATAACCGTTCCTGCTGTAGCAAGAGAATTGAGAAAGAAAGTAGAACAGAGGATGATTGACCTTGCTGACTACAGTGAAAAATCTCCCTTTAATTTTATCAAGGACAATGGGAAAAAAATTGGTGTAATATCATCAGGAGTATGCTACTCGTATGCAAGAGAAGTATTTGGAGATGAAGCAAATTACCTTAAACTAGGATTTACTAATCCTCTTCCGGATAGGATGATCTCTGAATTTTGCAAGGATTTAGATACAATATATGTTCTCGAAGAAAACGACCCATACATTGAGGAAAGAGTAAAAATGTTAGGTTTTGTACCTCATGGAAATGATACATTCCCTCCATATGGTGAACTTACACCTGATGTAATCCGAAAATCCTTATACGGAAGTGAACTACCAACAATTTCTTACGATAAAGACATGGTGATTTCAAGACCTCCAACTCTTTGTGCAGGTTGCCCCCATAGAGGAATTTTCTATGATTTAGGAAAAAGAAAGAACGTAATGGTTGCTGGGGATATAGGATGCTATACCTTAGGATTTTCTGAGCCATACAATGCTATGGACTTTAATATTTGCATGGGTGCCGCTTTCTCAGCAGGTCACGGAGCTCAAATAGCATTTGATCTTAAAAACGAAGATAAGAGAGTAGTCTCTGTATTAGGCGATTCTACTTTCTTCCACACAGGAATCAATTCCTTAATAGAGGTTTTATACAATCAAAGCAAAACCGTAAATGTCATTTTGGATAATCGAATTACAGGTATGACTGGGCATCAAGAAAATCCTGGTTCTGGTCGTCATGCTGATCTTTCAGATGCTCCAATCATGGACATTGAAGCCATTGTAAGAGCTCTTGGGGCAAAGAATGTAAAGACAATAGATCCAAATGATTTAACTCTTGTAAAAGAAACCTTCGATTGGGCATTAGGACTTGACGAGCCTTCTGTAATTATAACGAGATGGCCGTGTGTTCTCAAAAAGCTTTCTCAACAAGATCAAGAAGAATTCCAGGATGTATTTAAAGATAAGTACAAAGTAGATCAAGATCTATGCATTGGCTGTAAACTTTGTATTAAAGCTGGTTGTCCAGCCCTTTCTTATGAGCCAGCTACGAAGAAAACGATCATAGATCGAAATCAATGTGTAGGATGTGGAGTCTGTGCTCAGCTTTGTAAGAAACAAGAGGCCATTGTGAAGGAGGAAAGATAAATGGTTAAGAGTATACTATTAGTTGGTGTAGGCGGACAAGGAACAATTTTAGCCAGCAAGCTACTCACACAAGGTCTTATGGAAGCTGGTCATGATGTGAAAATGAGTGAGATCCACGGAATGTCACAAAGAGGAGGTTCTGTTTCATCTCAGGTCAGATATGGAGAAGAAGTCCATTCACCAGTCATAGAGAGAGGTGGAGCGGATATACTGGTATCCTTTGAAATAATGGAAGCTCTAAGATGGTTGGATTATTTAAAACCTGATGGAAAGATCGTAGTAAATAATTATTCCATCAAACCTATGCCTGTGGTAATGGGGAAATGTACCTATCCAGATGGTATATTAGATGAATTAAAAAGCAAAGTACCAACAACTGTAGTTGATGCACAAAGGGAAGCTGTAAAATTAGGCAACTCAAAGGTAATGAATATAATTCTCTTAGGAACCATTGTTAAGAAAATGAATTTAGAATCTATTGATTGGAACAAAATCATTTCTGATAACGTAAAACCTGCATTCGTAGAAATTAACTTGAAAGCCCTAGAAGTGGGTAAAAGCTTAGTTTAAATAAGTTCGAAATGTAAAATGGCATCTCCTGCGGAGATGTCATTTTTCAAAAAACCGATTTTTTCTATATAAGAATATAGCGTTGAAAGGATAGTTGTGTTAGGATAGGAGTATTAAAAATGTGGGAGGCAAAAGATGAAGCAAGATAGAATATTGATTATTGACCTTGGCAGTACTATGAATACGAATATTGCTAGAGAAATTAGAGCATTAGGTGTTTATACAGAGATTCACCCTCACGATTTGACAAATGAAGAAGTGAAAAACTTACAAAATGTAAAGGGGATTATCCTAAACGGTGGAGTCAATAGGATAGTTGACGGCGTTGAAATAGATGCTTCAGATGCTTTATATAATGCAGGTGTTCCTGTTTTATCTGTAGATCATAAAGGGGCAAAGCCTTGGCCAAAAACTGTAGAAGAGCGTCAGGATATAATGAAAAAATTTATATTAGAAGAATGTAAGGCAGAAAAAAACTGGAATATTGACAACTTCATTCAAGAGCAGGTTCAGCTTATTCAAGAACAAGTAGGGGATAAAAAGGTGCTTTTAGCCCTGTCTGGAGGAGTGGATTCTTCAGTAGTAGCAGCTCTCCTTATTCGTGCAATCGGCTCCCAACTTACATGTGTCCACGTAAATCACGGACTCTTACGTAAGGGCGAACCAGAGGAAGTAGTTCAAGTATTCCGAGAAGAAATGGGAGCAAATCTAGTCTATATCGATGCAGTGGATCGCTTCCTTGAAAAACTTGCTGGTGTGGAAGATCCTGAAGAAAAGAGAAAGATTATCGGCAATGAGTTTATCTACGTATTTGATGAAGAAGCCCGTAAATTACAGGGAGTAGACTTTTTAGCTCAAGGAACCATATACCCAGATATCATTGAATCTGGCACAAAGACTGT
The DNA here is from genome assembly GCF_003317055.1 of Alkalibaculum bacchi. Lineage (NCBI taxonomy): Bacteria > Bacillati > Bacillota > Clostridia > Eubacteriales > Eubacteriaceae > Alkalibaculum > Alkalibaculum bacchi. The sequence goes on along the minus strand of NZ_QNRX01000001.1, from coordinate 69,440 downwards.
AAAAGCGGTTAAGAGCCACCACAATGTAGGTGGTTTGCCAGAGGATTTACAATTTGAATTAATCGAGCCTTTAAAGATGTTGTTTAAAGATGAAGTTCGAGAATGTGGACTAGCCCTTGGGCTTCCAGAGTCTATGGTATATCGTCAACCATTTCCAGGACCAGGTCTAGGGGTTCGTTGCCTTGGCGCAATAACAAGGGATCGATTGGAAGCTGTTCGAGAATCAGATGCTATTCTACGAGACGAATTCAAGAAGGCAGGTCTTGAAGGTAAAGTATGGCAGTATTTTACCGTAGTGCCCGACTTTAAGTCTGTAGGCGTAAAAAATCACAATAGAAGTTTTGAATGGCCAGTGATCCTTAGAGCAGTAAACACTGTAGATGCTATGACCGCTACAATTGAACGTGTACCATATGAAGTATTCGATATTATAACAGAAAGAATCACTCACGAAGTTCCAGGAGTTAACCGTGTACTATACGATCTAACTCCAAAGCCAACAGGAACCATTGAGTGGGAGTAAAGTAAAAAACCTAGAAGCCAGTATTACCTGGACTCCTGGGTTTTTTACTTTTACAGTATTTGGTTGGTTATGCCTAAAAGGCAAATGATTTACTCATATACAAAATGCATGAGATAGTGCCGTATAGGCTCTATTTGTTGTATTAATAATTTCAACATTAATGTGTAAACCTTATGTGTTATACATAAGAACCAGTTTATGATATATTGTACTTAAGTTGATAAGCGCTTACAGCTTGGAGGAATAGATTACTCATCAAAAATTAGCAGTGAGATTCCATGTTAGCCCAAGTTCAATTGCTAATGATTTAGAAAAAATTGATGAAAATTATTCTATTAAGATTATCTCTTCAAAAAGAGGCACTAGAATAAAGGGTACAGAGGAAGATATACAAAGAAACTTATTTCGTTATTGTGAAAACGTTTTATCTCATAAAGGGATTAATAATGAACAACTTTTTATGATACAAATGATAGTTTAGCAAGTGCGATTGTTTAAAAAATTATTATACGAGGAGAGATATATAGTGAAAATTGTAGCAGTTTTGATTTTGATATGGAAGTAATATAAGGAATGTAATTAGTAGTATTCAGTGTGAATTGATCATAATACATATTTTCACACTGACTATCTCTATATTATGAGAAGAGAAAATTTAGAATAAAAGCATAGAAAAGGAGTTACTAAAATATGCAGACAACAAGAATAATGTGTAATTTCGACGAAGTAGACACAAAGAGAATAGAAAACATAAAGAAAAATATGTTGAATCCAACAAGAGAAATTTCTTTAGAAAGAGCTCTTTTATATACTGAAAGTTATAAAGAAACCCAAGGGCAAGCCGTTATTTTGCGAAGAGCAAAGGCTGTAGCCCATATTTTAGATCATGTTCAAATTTCCATTCGTGAAGGAGAACTTCTAGTAGGTAATCGAACCATTAAACCCAGAAGTGGTATCGTATCACCAGAGATGGACCCCTACTGGATATTCGATGAAATAGATACCATGGATACTAGGCCTCAAGATCAATTTCATTTTTCAGAAGAAAATAAGAAGATTTATAAAAATGTTTTATATGCTTACTGGCAAGGAAAATGCATGAAAGATTTTATAACCAAAAAAATAGATAAAGATATTCAAAAGTCTATTGATGAAGGGGTCGTTAGCTTAAATCAAACGGATAAGGGGCAAGGTCATATCATCTTAGATTTTCCAACGATTTTAAAGCATGGCATAAAAGAATACATGGACATTCTAAATGAACACATTTCTAAGAATCCCGATAATGATTTCCTTTGTGCTGCGCTCATTGTATTTGAAGCATTTTCTAGGCATTGTCTCAGATATGAAAAACTAGCCAGAAGCGAAGCAGAACATCAGGGCATATCGGCTAAAAGAAGAGAAGAGTTGCTCTATATTGCTTTTATGTGTAATAAGTTAAGCACAGAAAAACCTGAAAACTTCCAAGAAGGATTACAATTAGTTTGGTTGACAAGTATTGCCGCTCAGTATGAATCCAACGCGTCGTCTATGTCCTTAGGTAGAATGGACCAGTACTTATATAAACTCTATTTAAGTTCCTTAAATCAAGGTTACTCAAAGGAAACTTTACTCTCCTATTTGATTGATTTCTACCTAAAAACAAATGATGTAGTAATACTAAGAAGTCAAACAAGTGCAAAATCATTTGCTGGTTTTCCTGTAGGATATAATATTGCATTAGGAGGGTTAGACTCTTTTGGAAGATCCTCTATAAATGAACTGTCTTATCTGTTTTTAGATGCCTATGCATATGTAAAGACGCCACAACCCAATCTGTCTGTACGAACCAATGAGTTGATTTCTCAAAAATTCCTTAATAAAACTTGTGAAACCATTCGCATGGGTACAGGCATACCACAGCTCTTTAATGATGAAGTATGTGTGCCCGCTTTTTTAACAAAGAGGGTCACTTTAGATGATGCGAGAGACTATGCCATTGTTGGATGTGTAGAAGTGACTATACCAGGTCGTACCTATGGACTTCACGATATCGCAATGTTTAATTTCTTACGTGTAATGGAACTAACCATGTATAGCTTCAAGGGAGATCATACTATTACTTATGAAAAGCTTTATCAGAAGATGAAAGAGCGAATTTCATACTATGTTGAATTGATTACTAGAGGATCTGATATTGTAGATTTAGGGCATAGAGAATTTGCTCCTACACCATTTTTATCCTCTCTTGTTCTTGATTGCTTGCAAAATGGTAAGGACTTAACAGAAGGGGGCGCTAGGTATAATTTTTCAGGAGTTCAGGGCATAGGTCAGGCTAATTTAAGTGATTCTATGTATGTCTTAAAGAAAATGGTTTTTGAAAATAAAGAAATCACTTTTGATGAAATGTTAGAAGCAATGGAGAAAAACTTTGAAGGTAAATACGCTTCATTACAAGAACATGTCATAAACGACTTTGATAAATACGGAAATGATAATGATGAAATAGACTTTATCGCAGCAGATATGTTTAAGCACTATTCTACTGAAATGAGCAAATATACTAATATCCGTGGTGGTCAGTTTAATCCTGGTGCATACACAGTTTCTGCACATATTCCTCTGGGAGAGGCTGTAGGAGCTACTCCTGATGGAAGGAAAAAACAAGAGCAATTAGCAGATGGTGGTCTTTCCCCAATGGTAGGTAGAGATCGTCTAGGACCAACAGCCGTTCTAAAGACAGTGAGTAAACTAGATAATATGCTCATGGTCAATGGAAGTCTCCTGAATTTGAAATTTCAACCAAATACGTTAAACGGCAAAGAAGGGATAGAGAAATTCTCAAATTTTCTCAGAGCATTCACGAAATTAAAAATTCAACATGTGCAGTTTAATGTTCAATCTAAGGATACTTTGCTTGATGCACAGAAGAACCCTGATAATTATAGAGGATTAGTTGTCCGCGTAGCTGGTTACTCTGCTTTCTTTGTAGACTTAAATGAAAAAATCCAAAACGATATTATCGCTCGTGCATCACATACACTTTAGGGAAGGGATAGAGTGTGAATGATGAAAGGATTGATTTTTAATATTCAAAGATATTCTGTTCATGATGGAAGTGGTATTCGTACGGTGGTCTTTCTAAAGGGTTGTCCATTATTTTGTCCTTGGTGTAGCAATCCAGAGTCCCAAGGCGCTGTACAGCATACAGAGTGGATAAAAAATGGAAAAACGGAAACCATTGGCGAATGGAAAACAGTAGAAGAAGTCGTAGATGAAGTTTTAAAAGATGAAATGTTCTTTAGAACTTCATCTGGTGGAGTAACATTATCTGGTGGGGAAGCCCTAGCTCAATATGAATTTGCAAGAGAATTATTAAAGGAACTAAAATTATATAGTATTCATACAGCAATCGAGACAACAGGATCCACCAGTGCATATCATCTAAAAGAGTTGCTTCCTTATTTAGATCAGGTACTATTTGATCTGAAGATTATGGATGAGAAAAATTTAAAAAAGGTTTTAGGTGCAAATTTATCAAAAGTAAAAGAAAGCTTTAAATTAGCAGCAGAAACAGAGGGCGTAGAGCTTATTCCAAGAGTTCCACTTATCCCTGATTATACCGCAAATGAAGAAAACCTAATGCAAATTATAGATTTTCTTAAAAAATATAATATCAATCAAGTTCATCTATTGCCTTTTCACCAATATGGAAGCAATAAGTACCACTATTTGGGGTGGGAATATGCTATGGATGGAATACCTGCATTATCAACAGATGAAATAAATAATATTAAAGAAATTTTTATAGCAAAAAAAATAATTCCAATTATTGAAGGATTAGCTTAGACGAAGAATTGAATAAATAAAAATACAAAAGAAGCGCTTGAGCGCTTCTTTTGTATTTTTAAGATTCTTGTAAGAATTCTGTAATAAGTATTTAAAATAAATCTATTATACTTGATTATATAAAGAGGAGGGGAAGTATGAGTGTTCTTGGAGTAAATAATGTTTATAAGTCTTTAGGTAAAAGAGAAATCATCAAAGGAATTGATTTTTCTGTAGAAGAAGGAGAAATCTTTGGCTTTTTAGGACCTAATGGGGCAGGTAAGACGACGACGATAAAGATGATTGTAGGACTTATTCGGCCGGACAAAGGTAGTATTTCTATTAATGGAGCTGACATTTTAAAGGATGGCAACAGAGCCAGAGCTAAGCTAGGAGCAGTGGTGGAAAATCCAGAAATGTACAATTACTTATCTGGTATGGCGAATTTAAAGATGATTGCCGAAATTCGAAAAATACCGAAACAAGATATATTGGATGTGGTAGAGTTAGTAGATTTATCAAATCGAATAGATGATAAGGTAGGAAAGTATTCTTTAGGCATGAAACAGAGGTTAGGCCTAGCTTGTGCTCTTTTGGGAAAACCAAAACTGCTTATTTTAGATGAACCTACTAATGGATTAGATCCATCTGGAATCATCGATTTTCGAAATATTGTAAAAAATGCTGTAAAGGAACTAAAAACCTCTGTATTTATTTCTTCTCATATACTTAGCGAGGTACAACAACTGTGTAATAGAGTAGCTTTTATCAATCATGGAGAAATCAAAAGCATGGAGGACTTGATTAACGGAAACGTCCAACAGGGATACGAACAAATTGCAATTGTAGCAAGTCCAGTGAGTTCTATAAAAAATGTATTAGATAGTATTGGAGAAGTTTCAAATGTAGTGCAAAAGGGTACAGAGTACTGTGCTGTAATAGAAAAGGGAAGCACTCCAAAAATCATCAAAGCCTTAGTAGAGAAAAATGTGGACATATACCAGATATATCAAAAACAAAATAGTTTAGAACAAAGGTATATGGAATTAGTAGAGGGGGGGAAATAATATGGCTGTTCTCATACGACAAGAGCTATACAAACTCTTTAAGCGAAAAAAGACTCTAGTTGTCATTGTGGGATTTATCTTACTAACAGTATTTTTGTGTTACGGCATTAAGCAAAACGCTTATTATATGGAACAATACAGTAAGCCAGAATTTCAAATTCAAAATCTAGAAGAGAATATAGCATATTTAGAGAAGGACATGGAGAATATTCCAGAGGAAATAAAAAATGATAAGGATGAAGTAAAGCTTTATCAGGACCGAATCCAAAGTGATATTAAAATGATGGAAGAAGAACTAAAGATACTAAAGACAAGGGTGGATGAAAATCTATCTTGGGAAGAAATATTAAAACAAGATATCTTAGAACATGAAAAAATGATTGAAGATAATAAAGCGCTTTATTCATCTGGAGATTTAGTTTCTATGAAACTGGAATTAGAGCAATTGAAATACTTGCAATATAAGGAGATTAAGCCACAAGAAAATTATGATTTTAATGCATTCATCTATATTAATGAATTAGTTTTGCAGCTTGGTCAAATATTTTTGGCAATTGGAATTGCCGTCTTTGCAGCAGATATGGTTTCAGGAGAATGGACGCCACCGACTATGAAATTGCTTTTAGCCCAGCCTGTATCTAGGGGGAAAGTGCTGTTATCTAAATTTCTTGCTGTTGCAATTGCTGCAGTAGGATTAATTATATTAATCGAGCTTTTGTCTTTTATCTTAGTTGGTTTCTTATTTGGCTTTGGAGATATGAATTATCCAATGGCTATTGGCAAGGCCTTCGATTGGGATCTTTCCGTACTGCTTGAAAACGGATCTCATCCATTAGAATTAATTGACGGTAGCTGGAGAATTGTTCCCGTTTGGCAATATACTCTCATGTTATTTGGATACCAAGGGCTATTTATTTTGGCAGTTACATCTTTTGTCTTTATGATATCTTCTATTGTAAAGAGCAGTATGGTTTCTATGGGTGCAAGTGTAGTATCTCTTATTGCGGCAACGATCGTATTTCAGATATCCAGCTTTTATGGTTTGTCTAAATTCGTCTTTACCACCTATTCATCAATAGGGGAAATGATTACAGGAGATATATCTGTTTATTTAAACGATCCTAACTTTACGGCAATTACAGGGATACTCGTTTTAGTAGGATGGACAATATTATGCTATATTTTCTCTCATATATTATTTACAAGAAGAGACTTACTTATTTAAAAACAAAGAAAACCATAAGAACTCCTAAAGGGTTGTTATGGTTTTTAATACGTATCTCTTTAAAGCGACAAAAGTGTTATCCTACTGATTGTTATTGTCATTAGTTACGGCGTCATTTACTTCGTTCCCTGCTTCATCCATAGTATCACCAGCATCTTCGACGGCATCGTTCATTTCATCGCCGACATTTTCTCCATCATCAATAACGTCATTCTCTAGATTGTCGTCATTGATATCTCCGTCGTTGCCAGGATCCACTTGTTGTTGTTCTTCAATGGGCTGGTTTTGTTCTTCAATAGGCTCTTCTTGTGTTGTACAAGCAGAAAAACTAAAGATGAAACAAGCCATAGTTATTAATAATAAAAATTTCTTTTTCACATGAAAACCTCCTAAATATAGTTTATCAATAATATTAAATTCTTGATAAAATTACTATTCCCAATTTATATGAAAAAATTATACTTTTATTACCTAAAAAATATAGTTATACTTATTTGTAATAAAGTAAGTACCTGTACAAACTCTTATAAAAAAATGTTATACTGAAGTTAATATATACATTTTCAAAGAAGGGAAACGGAGGAGTAAAAGTGGATAAATTTTATCTAAATAAAGAGGATGCAATTGTTTTAGTCATTGATATTCAAGAAAAATTAATGCCAGCAATACTTGAGAAAGAAGAATTAGTGAATAAGAGTAAAATTCTCATATCTGGAGCAAAAATTTTAGAAGTACCCATATTTGTAACTGAGCAGTACCCTAAAGGTTTAGGTAAAACCATAGGCGAAATAGATGCTCTCACCAAAAATGATCCTATATTTGAAAAGATAAGCTATACTTGTTGCACTGATGAGGTTTTGGCGTATTTAGAAAAATCTAAGAGAAAACAAGTGATTATTACAGGTGTAGAGACACATGTTTGCGTATACCAAACAACGAGAGATTTATTAAATCACGGATACTCTGTATTTGTGGCTAGTGATGCAGTAAGCTCTAGAACCTTAGAGAATAAACAAAATGGCATAGCATTAATGAAAGATATGGGGGCAGTAATAAGCAATACGGAGACTTTGTTATTTGATATGTTAAAAATCGCTGGAACGCCAGAATTTAAGGCGATTTCGAAGATGATAAAATAACTGCTGAAAGTGGAAAGCGGAAAAAACTAAGCTTTTAATGAACAATGAACAATGAACATGGAACATTGAACAGTACAAATATGCGATTTTTATAAAATTACCTTAGTATTGTTAATTATTAAATATTCATTGTTCATTGCGACGTAAGTCGCATATTTGCTGACCACCTTATCACCTTACCACCTAAATAAGTATATCAAACGTCCCATCTCCATTTTCCACAAATTCCCTATTGGATTTTAATACGGTCTTATTACGATACTCAATCATTTCTATTGTTAATCCATTTGGATAGGTGTAGTAATATCTTTTATAATTTTGGCCATTTGTAACTTCTTTTTTATCGTAATTCATATTAAATGAAGTCAATACTTTTATATCAGTATCTCGCTCAAAAGTGTACTCAAACATAATAGACTCCTTTATTTGTTTATAAATAGTATGACCCCACTGAAATTAAAAATGTATTATTTTCTTATAAGATTAGATAATATTTTCATAAGACAAGTAAAAAATATGATGAAAAGAGAAATTATGTGCAATTAGATATTGTAATCTGACTAATTTTATATAATAATAAAAAGTAAGAAAACTATGACTACACTTAAAGGGGAAATTACTATGTCAAAAGATTGTTTTACGATTGAAGGGTATCTTGAAAGAATTAATTACAAGGGGAGTTTAGATGTATCCAAAGAAACTTTATATAATATACACATGGCTCATGCCCTAAATATTCCTTTTGAAAATCTAGATGTCTATTTAAAAAAGCCAGTTTATTTGGATAGAGAATCTTTATATAAGAAGATTGTAACCAATAAAAGAGGTGGATACTGTTTTGAAATGAATGGCTTGTTGTCCATTATCCTACAAGGATTGGGTTTTAAAGTGTTAAATTTATTAGCACGCATTACAAAAGATAATGGAATAACTTATAATGCAAAAACTCATCAAGTTTTGTGTGTGGAAATAGGTGATGATAAGTATCTATTAGATGTAGGTTATGGAAATCACGGCTTGGCTGCTCCTATACTTATAGAGCTAGGAAAGGAACAAGAACAGTTCTATGATACTTTTCGAATTGTAGAAGTTGAAAAGTATGGATATGCATTGCAAAGAAAAGTCGAAGATGAGTTTATGTATATATATGCTTTTGATTTAAAAGAATGCAGTCCAGCGGATTTTATGATGTCCCATCACTTTACATCTACCTTTCCAGAGTCTCTTTTTGTCAACAAAAAAGTATGCACCATGCCTACAAAAGAAGGCCGTATTACTTTAACAGACGATCATTTTAAGGTAGTAGAAGGTAATGAAACATCTCTACTAGAAATAGAGGATGACAATCATTATAATAAACTGCTAAAAGAATATTTTAAATTGGATTTAGAGACAATGAGATAATATAAGGGCACCTCTCTTACCCAGAGGTGTTCTTTTTAGGTGGTAAGGTGGTAAGGTGGTAAGGTGGTAAGGTGGTAAAATCAGCGGTCGCGGAGTGACCTGCTGATTTTACTTAGAGCTTAGAACGAACACGGGGAGATGATGTGTTGAAATTTTATTATAAAGAAGAAAAAGATGCTATTGTAATCACGGGTGTAGAAGGTATTACAGATAATATTGTAAAGATTCCGTCTGTAATTAATGGTAAGTCCGTGAAAGAAATTGGCCCAGAGTGCTTTCAAAACATCAAAGGAATAAAATCTATAGAAATACCTAATACCGTTGTTAAAATAGGGAAGTGGGCTTTTGGTAACTGTAGTGACTTACAGGAAATGAGTATACCTGATACAGTAGAGGTAATCGGTCGTAATGCATTTTCTTACTGTACTTCTCTTAGGTGTGTTCATTTACCAGAAGAGCTAAAAGAAATAGGCAAATCCATCTTTAGCGGTTGTAGTAAACTTAAAGATATTGTTATTCCAAAATCCGTTACCCAAATAGGGTGGTATGCCTTCGTAGATTGCAAGAGTCTAGACAGTATCCATATCCCTGATAAAATTGTAGAGATAGGAGGAGCTGCATTTAAAGGATGCACTAATTTAAAAACGATTCATATTCCTTCTAAAGTAAAATTAATCGACTGGCATGCTTTTGAAGCTTGTAAGAGTTTAGAATCTATAGAGGTAGAAGATGAGAATGAGAATTATTCAAGTATTGACGGAGTTCTTTATGATAAGAGCCAACAGACTTTAATATACTATCCTATTAATAAAGGGGAATCTTTTGAGATACCAAAGAAAGTAAAAAGGATTCAGGAAAACGGCTTTTGGGGTAGTATAAATCTAAAAGAAATAATTATTCCTGAGTCGATGCAATGTATAGGGGATCACGCTTTTAATGGTTCTGCTCTTGTAAGCATAGAAATGTCAGACAAGGTGAAAATTGGCCAATGGGCTTTTAGCGGTTGTAAGGATCTGGAAAAAGTGACCATAACAGGAGATGGAAAAAATGGTTTAAACGGATTAGAACCTCTGAGAAAAGGCATATTAAACAATAAATTGCAGTATTTTTCTGGTAGTAGCTTTGCCTTTGACTTTCTTCTAAGTGTTGATCAAAAAGGACAATTAGCTCTCATGTATTGCAAGGGTCAAGTCAAATACAATACGATATCACAAAAAACCTACGAAAATTACATTTCATCTCACATTGACGATATCATTTTAGAATTAATACATGAGGATTCACTAGAAGGCCTCCATTATTTAGCTCGTACAAATAAAATAGATCCTCACAAAATTGATGTATTCATTGAAGAGGCAAATACGTCTAGGTCTATTAAAGTTCTGGCTTTCCTAATGGAGTACAAGAATGAGAATGTCTACAATCAAGATATTGATGATCCATTGTCTTTAGACTAAGGGGAGAATCTTATGTTTACCTAATTTGTGAGAATGGAGATGTGTATGAATCAAGAAGAACAAATAAAAAAATCAAGAGATTTAGCCAAGGAGATTCTTTTATTAACCCGAGATTATCTTTTGGTATCTTTAGGTTTTCTCCATATAGCATTGTATCAGTTTCAATCCTTTCAGCTTACAGATAATAATACTATAGGGTCAAATGGAGAGATGCTTTTCTACGACTATAAGTACGTCTTAAAAACCTATAAGAAAGAAAAGGAAGCGTTAGCTAGAACATATTTGCATATGGTTTTTCACTGGATCTTTTATCATCCATTTAAGATAGGTATAGAAGATGCTAATTTGTGGAATCTAGCTACAGATATAGCCGTTGAAAATACCATATTAGAATTAAATATAAAGGCCGTTGAGACTCAGAAGGATATAGAACAAAAAGATGTAATTGACATATTGAAGGAAAAGACAGAAATTACAGCTGAGAAATTGTATAAGTACTTTTGGCGTAATCCTCTGGCTGAGAATCAATTAAAGGAATATGATGCATTGTTTAAAAGAGATGATCACTCTATCTGGGGATTCAATCCAAAGAGGAAACAGTTTGACAATCAAATAGATGAAGAATTTGTTTATAAAAAATTTGAAGAACAAAAGGAAGAATACCAAGAGGAGATTAAAGAAGAGTGGGAGAAAATTAGTGAGAGAGTCAAGGTCGAACTAGAGACTTTTTCTAAAGACCGTGGAGAAGAGGCCACAGCTTTGATTCAAAACATAAAAGAAGTTCATCGAGATCACTACGATTACGGAGAATTTTTAAGACAATTTTCTGTTCTATCAGAAGAGATCCAAGTCAATAATGATGAGTTTGATTTTGGATTTTATACTTACGGAATGCAATTATACGGAAACCTTCCCCTAATTGAGCCACTAGAGCACAAAGAAGTCTATAAGATTAAAGATTTTGTTATAGCACTAGATACTTCTGGCTCTTGCTCGGGAGAAGTTGTGCAAGGATTTTTGAATAAAACATACTCCATTATGAAGAGCACAGAAAACTTTTTTAGAAAAGTAAATATTCATATTATTCAGTGCGATGCAAAGATTCAGCAGGACACAAAGATTACTTCAGATGAAGAGTTTGAAAATTTTATGGACAATCTCCAATTATTTGGATTTGGCGGAACAGACTTTAGACCTGTTTTTTATTATGTAGAACAACTAATAGAACAAGGAGAGTTTGATAATCTAAAAGGGCTGATTTACTTTACAGATGGATATGGGATATTTCCAGAGTGGAGACCCAAATACGATGTGGCTTTTGTCTTTTTAGATGAAAATTACAATGAAAAAAAAATACCATCTTGGGCCATAAAATTAGTTTTACAAGAAGATGAATTAAAAATTTAGGAAATACAGGAGTTTTTTAAAATGAATATTGAAGAAGCAAAAGAGCAAATAAAAAATTCTGTAAGAATTTATCTTAAAAAAGACGAGTATGACGATTATAAAATCCCACTTGTCAGACAGCGCCCTATCTTTTTACTTGGACCTCCAGGAATTGGAAAGACGGCTATTATGGAGCAAATCGCACAGGAACTGGGAGTAGCTCTAGTATCTTATTCCATGACTCATCATACAAGACAAAGTGCTTTAGGTTTGCCCTTTATTGAAAAGAAATTCTATGGAAATCAAGAATATTCCGTGTCAGAATATACTATGAGTGAAATCATTGCCACTGTTTATGAAACTATGGAAGAGAGCAAGGTAAAAGAGGGGATTTTATTTTTAGATGAAATTAATTGTGTATCTGAAACATTAGCTCCAGCTATGTTACAATTTCTTCAATATAAGATTTTTGGACGCCACAAAGTTCCTGAAGGATGGGTGATAGTGACTGCAGGCAATCCACCTCAGTATAATAAATCTGTTCGGGAGTTTGATATTGTGACTATGGATCGTTTGAAAATCCTTGAAGTGACAGAAGAATATGAGATTTGGAAAAAATACGCATCTAAAAAGGGCATACATGGTTCTATACTAACCTATTTAGATATTAAAAAAGATGATTTTTATCTGGTAGAGACAGCCATAGGAGAAAAGTCTTATGTAACAGCAAGAGGTTGGGAAGATCTATCAGAAGCCATTGCTTTGTATGAAGAGGAGAATCTTACAGTAAATGAAGTATTAGTGAGCCAATATATTAGAAATAAGAAAATAGCAAAAAACTATGCTATTTACTATGACTTATATCAAAAGTATAAAAAAGACTATAAAATAGGGGAAATCCTTGAGGGGTATGCAGACGAGAATATTAAAAAGCGTGCAAAGGAAGCAAAATTTGATGAGAGATTATCCCTAATAAACCTATTATTAGAAGCTATGCAAAGAGACATCCGAAAGAATCTTTTTACAGAGAGCTATTTGATGGATTTGGTCAAAGTTTTAAAACAAATAAAGGTGGATTTAAATGAAAGTAAAAATCCCCCCATAGACGTATTAGACGAACATATTGACGAGCTTACTTTATGTCTAGAAAAGGAGAAAAAGGCTAATAGTCTATCTTATGAAAAAAAACGAAACTACCAACTGATTATTAAAATATTAGAAGAAAATAGAACTCAGATGAAAAATGAAAATATCACCCAGCATTTAGAGGTTTATGAATATATTAAGAAGAATTTTGATGAATCTGTAAAAAATATGAGAGAAGAAACCCGTAAGGTTCAAAAGAAGATGCATCATATGTTTGCCTTCGTAGAGCAGGTATATGGGGAAGGACAAGAAATTTTCATATTAGTAACAGAATTGACAGCTGATTATTACAGCGCAAAATTTATTAGCAATAAAGGATCTGAAGATTACTACAAACACAATAAGAAGTTGATGTTTTTAGATAGGCAAAAGGAAATTCTTGATAAACTAGCGGAAAGCTGAAAGCAGAACTTGTCCCTTTGGTTATAAAATTTAATTTTTGACGCTTGTTTCCCGATGGCTCTCAATTGTTCAACTACTGTTCAGCCATTGTTTAGCAACCGTTAGATTATGGTTTAACTATAGTTAAAAGTGCTATTATGAAATCGTTATACGTGATATAATATTCCTATCAGCAACTGAAGCAATCTGGAGCGTTTTATGATGAACAAACGAATACAAAATTCTAAAATAAAGGAGTATGGAATATGGTTGATTACGACAAAATTAAAGAGCTTGCTTTAGAGAGTGGATTTACGCATATTGGAGATCTGGATGCAGACCTTATTGAACTGCGAACAGAAGTGCGAGATATGTGTGCCGAGAATAAATGTAAGTCTTACGGAAAGAACTGGTCATGCCCACCAGGGTGTGGAACTCTATCAGAGTGCGAAGATAAGATTCGCAAGTTTAAAAAAGGATTGATTCTGCAAACTACTGGTGAACTTGAAGATTCTTTTGATTTTGAAGCTATGACAGAGATTAATGAAGCTCATGGCAAAGCAATTGCTGATTTTGCAAAAAAAATAGGAGGAATTTATCCTGAGGCTATGGTCTTAGGAGCTGGCGCCTGTACTATATGTAAAGAATGTACATATCCGGATGAGCCCTGCCGTTTTCCAGATAAAATGATTGCTTCTATGGAAGCTTATGGAATAGTAGTAAGCGATATTTGCTCTGCGAATAATATACCTTACTACTACGGCCCTAATACCCTGACTTATGTAGGTTGTGTATTAATTGATTAGTTTTGTTTTATTTGTAATGAGATCACCTTTTGCTGAATAGTTATTAATAATATTCAGTAAGAGGTGATTTTTTATGAGGTGTGATGATGCGTAGCTACAAATACATAGTGCGAGTTCTACTTATACTTATTACAATTGGCTGTATTACAGCTACCCTAGGTATGTATTCTAGATTGTTTGAAGATAAAGAAGTAGAAAAAATAGCAGGTCAACTTCTTAATGATATCAATATAGCATATTTAAATAATGATGAAGAGCTCCTTAAACAGGCTTATGATCAGGATGTTCTTCACGGAAAATGGGCATATGAATACGCGATAAAAAAGCAAGATTATCTTAATAAATGGGCAGAAAAACAAGAAATAGAATATATAGATATAAAGAGTTATCATAAGTTTCCCCAAATAACAGGCTCTGATTCTACCTATAATTTAACTGTAAAATCTATAGATGAATATATTTATAAGTACAAAGGTGAGGACAAAGAAAACAGTTATAAGATTGCAGTATATCACTATATGAGAATTGAAATGAAAGAAGATCGCTGGATTATTACAAAGGATTGGTCATCTGATCCAATGGCAGATAGCGTTTCCTTAAAAGATGAAAAAAAAGAAGAGATAACGAAGTATATTAGTAAGTATGCTCCTGAAAAATATAAATTAAAAGGTCGCAGAAAAAAGGCCATTAAATATGCAGACAAATATTGTAGTGCTCATGAAGATAGTAGTTACAATAAAGATTACCGAAATTACAATCCTGTTGGTGGAGATTGCGCTAATTTTGCTTCTCAAATCCTTCACGAAGGAGGATTTAAGAAAAATAGCCTATGGAATTACCATAAAGGGGGAAGCCTAGCTTGGATAAAGGCTCAAAATCTTACGAATTACTTTTTAAATAGCGGGAGAGGCTCAAGAATAGCTGTAGGGAATTATGAGAATGTATACCAATCTGCCTACAAATTGCAACCAGGAGATATTGTGGCTTACGAAGAAAAGGGGAAGATTTGTCACGTGTCTATTGTATCTGGTTATGACTCAAAAGGATATCCTCTCGTAAACTGTCATAATGTAGACCGTTATAGAGTACCTTGGGATATAGGGTGGAATCGATCTGGAATTACTTTTTGGTTCATTCGAGTGCATTATTAATTATGTAGTATAACACTTTGATTATTGGAACAATATGATTCTTTTGAAAAAGAATCAAAAATGACATATTATACCGATAATAAGTTGATTATTGCACTTGATTTTTTGAGTATAAAGGACTACAATAATAAATACAAGTTATGGTAACGTTATCATAACAAAGGTATACAATATAGTAAATATTGTTTTTCTAAGGGGGATGCTATAGCATGGAAGCAATAATAGAAAAATTAGAAAATATGAAAAAGTCCGTTATGTTAATGGGTTCAGAAGCTGATTATAAGTATTCAGATGGTTGGAGAGATGGTTTTCAAACAGCAATCGATCGAGTAGAAAAACTAATACAAGAGCAAGCATAATTATGAGATAAAAAGCAAGAACAAACTGTTCCTGCTTTTTATTTTTTATGTACTAGGAAACCTCTATGAAATACATACACAAGGTATGATGAAGATTTGGTCGTTTATTTTCGTGAGAAAATTCTACTTTTGATCCGTAAGATTTGACCTTAGCACTGATGACTGAACACTGGCCGCTGGTAGCTAAAGTATTTCGATTAACTATTGTTAAAAACACTTGTTAAACCTTACCAATATGCAATATTTTTTGATATTATATGTTATACTGTATTTGAGAATTCCATTGGGGGTGAAAAAATGGGCGGTTTATCTTTATTTTTTATTGCCCTTACAGCGTTAATTTCTATAGGTTTTCCAATTGTCATGATTATCTATTTTAAGAGAAATTACAACGCTTCTTTATTATATCTTGTTGTTGGTGCTTTGGTATTCACCATCTTTCAATTGCTCATACGGATCCCGTTGTTAAATTGGCTTGGAGGTCAATTTTGGTTTTATACTTATATCGTTCAAAATGAAAAACTGTATATTGTGATTTTAGCTTTGACTGCAGGTATTTTTGAAGAGATTGGACGATATGTTGCCTTTAAATTTTTGCTAGTAGATAAACGTGAATGGGAGAATGGGGTGATTTTTGGCATTGGCCATGGAGGAGTAGAGTCTATTATCTTAGTAGGCGTTAACTATTTAGCTTTTATTCTTATATCCTTACATTTGAACTTTGGTTTATTTGAAAATATAGTAGGTCTCTTGCCTAATATTGATACAGTAACTCCGTTATTACAGGAAACTGCCCCTACACTTTATTTGCTAGCTGGTATGGAACGGCTATTTACTATAATTATTCACATAGGTCTTTCTTTGCTTGTTTTAGGATCTGTTCGCGTTGGGAAAGTAACAGGCCTTATTGTAGCCATAGGGCTTCATACTTTACTTAATGTATCTATCTTGCTCATATCCTCTAATATATGGATTGTGGAGGGCATAATAGGTATAGGAGCTATCCTTAGCATAATATATATACACCGTAAAAAAAGTCTGTGGAAATTTGTAATATAGGAGGGATGGAATTTGAAAAGAATAGCAATCCTTTTTTTGCTCTTATTCTTATTACCAGCCTGTAGCAACGGGATAGATAAAGAAAAAGTCCAAGAATATGCAGATCCTATGATAGAAAATATACTACAAGGAATGAATGAAGACAATTATGAAAAATTTAGCAAGGACTTTGGTCCTATAATGCTTGATGCCTTAAATGCAGAAAATTACGACGGAATCATTAAGAAACAAATAAAAGAGATTATTGGTAATTACGAAAGCAAAGAACTAGCAAAAGTAGATAAAGTGTCACAAGGTGACGAAGACTACATTGTGGTAATTTATAAAGCTACATTTTCAAAAGAAACATCAGATGTTGCCGTCACGGTCTACTTTACAGAAGGAGAAGATCCTAAAATAGAAACTCTCCTATTTAACTCGCCAAAATTAGTGGAAAATGCTAGTTAAGGTGGTAAGGTGTTAAGGTGGTAAGGTGTTAAGGTGTTAAGGTGGTAAGGTGGTCAGAAAAAGTAAAGCCACCCTTGGTGGCTCTAATGCTGATAGCTGTTTTTTGACTCTAGCTACTGCCCAGTCATTCTGAGCGCTAGCGAAGAATCTTTGTATATTAGATATATAAGGCTGCTGGTGGCTGACAGCTGTTTTTTATTCGTTTATCAATTCAAACGTATGTATGTATTCAACGGGCGTGTTGTTGTAGGTGGTGTACCTGCTGATGAATTCCTTAGATAGTTTATCTTTTAAATCTAATAAATAGGCATTTCCCTGGAAATCGGATATTTTCCAATTGTTATTTTCTTTTGTCCATAGGATCATTATGTTTCGCTCTTCTTTAAAGGTGTATCCTGTACCTGTATATGCTACTCCATTCTCCTTTTGCAGGGGAATATGTGGAGACACAATCATATGAATATAGCAATATTTACTTGAAGAAGTAGCCTCGCCATAAACTTTAGATATTTGAATGTTTAAAAGGTCATAATTGAAAATGTTCTTTGTCTTGTATTTTTCGATCAATGCAGCATCGTTCTTTGTTACATCCTCTAAGATAATTGGATTTAAATCATCGTGTTTTATATGAGCATTAAAGGCATCTTTATCTATAAAATAATCAGCAACTTGTTCTTTATAATCTTCATAAGTCATTTGAATATTATGTATTTGCCAATTACAAGAAAGTAAATTAGTAGTCATTTGAATAATTTCCTCGTTTACTTTTTCTTCGCTTTTTACGCAAGATGATGTAATAATCAAAATGGATAGAATTGATATTATTATCATTATTTCTTTTTGATGTATTATAACCCCCACCTCTCTCAGAGCATAAAAGCTCTTTTTATATATGTATTATATGTCTAGTGAAAATATTTCAGAATAATTCTACGGCGATTAATGCTATAATGTGTAGTAATAATTAAAATCTTGAATCAAAGTATTGATTCGCACCATATTAATGTTTTAAAGATGTAACTTAGAACTAAATCACAGGAGGTTATGAAAATGAGATTACATGGAATTGAATATGTATCCTATCCTGGATCCTTAGAATATATTAAGGAGTTAAAGTATAAAAAATACTTCATTGTCACAGGAAAGTCATCTATGTTTAAAAATGGAACGATCCCTCGGTTAGAGAAGATATTAGAGGAAGATAATTGCCAGTATAGTGTATTTTCGGGCATAGGTGCAAACCCTACAGCTAGTGAAGTTGTAGCAGGAGTCAATGAAATGAAAGTTTTTAAGCCTGATGCTGTAATTGGTTTAGGAGGAGGTTCCGCTATTGATGCAAGCAAGGTTATGGCACTTCTATACGAACATCCTGAACTCAATTTCGAAATCATCAGAAAATCCCTCGATATCAATATTTCCAGAAATATAGGGCTTATTGCCATTCCATCTACCTCGGGTACAGGTTCTGAGATGACAAAAACCTCAGTCATCAGTTTTGGAGAAGACAATATTAAAATTGGATTAAAGACATATAATTTTATTCCAGATTACGCCATACTAGACGGAGAGATTACCTTATCTATGCCTAAAGAGGTGGTCGCTCAAACGGGAATGGATGCAATGACTCATGCTGTAGAATGCTATACCAATAAAAAATTAGAGGATTTTAGTGAAGTGCTCTGTAGGGGCGCTGTAGAAGGGCTCTTTGAGTACTTGCCATTATCCTATGAAAAAGGGGATATTACAAGTAGGCAAAAGGTGCATAATTATCAGTCTATGGCGGCTATGGCTTTTCACAATATAGGTCTTGGGATGGATCACGGTATCTCCCATAGCATTGGGGGCATGTTTCATTATGGGCATGGCTTAATCAATGCAGTAGGTCTACCATATGTTTTAAGCTATAATTCAAGAGATCCTTTAGTAAAGGAAAGATTAGATAAGCTTGCAAAGGCTATTGGACAAGGTAACTTTATAGAAAGCATCAAAAACCTAAACGACAGATTAAATATTCCAAAGAGTTTTAAAGAAATGGGAATTTCAGAAGAAGCGTTTTTATCTCATTATGATGTAGTATTAGATAATGCCATGTTAGGCTCTACTAGAGCGAATCCAGTAAAAATGACTAGAGAAGAGATGGATAAAGTATTAAAATCCATCTATTATGGTAAGATTCTTTTTTAGAAAGAAACCGATATTATTACAGAAAGCTTAGGGTATAAATCAAAGAGTAAGGAGAAGGATATGAATCTTTTAGAGGGATTAAATCAAATGCAGCAAAAGGCTGTGCTTCATACAGAAGGACCACTGCTTATATTAGCAGGAGCAGGTTCAGGAAAGACTAGAACGATTATTCACCGTATAGCACATATTATTCAAAGCGGAAAAGGTCGAGCAGATCAGATATTAGCTTTGACTTTTACAAATAAGGCAGCGCAAGAGATGAAAGAACGTATGGTAAAAATGGAGGTATCTCATGTAGACCGAATTTGGATGAGCACCTTTCACTCGTTATGTGCAAAGCTCTTGCGTTTTCACGCTCACCTTTTAGGATATGAGAGAAGTTTTGTTATTTACGATTCAGCAGATCAAAAAAACGTTATTAAAGACTGTTATAAGGAGCTAAATATCGATGAAAAATCATTCACCATTGGTTCCGTAACTAGTGCAATCTCCCAAGCCAAAGAAAAGGGGACTTCACCTGAAAAATTCTTGCGTGAAAATGAAGGGGATTTTAAAGGAGAAAAGATTGCTCAAATTTATAAACTCTATCAAAATAAGCTTATCAGCAATAATGCTATGGACTTTGATGATTTGCTTGTAAATGTTGTGAATCTTTTTAGACAAAATGCAGAGGTACTTCAGTATTATCAAGATAAATTTAAGTATATTGTAGTGGACGAGTATCAAGATACAAATCCTATTCAGTACCACATTGTAAAGATGTTAGCCGATAACCATCAAAATATTTGCGTGTGTGGAGATGATGATCAAAGCATCTACGGGTTTAGAGGGGCAGATATAAGAAATATTTTAGAATTTGAAAAAGATTTTGACTATGCAGAAATTATACGCTTAGAACAAAACTACCGTTCTAGTTCTACTATTATTGATGCTGCTAATAGCGTCATTCAAAACAATCCAAAGAGAAAAGCAAAAGAAATGTGGACGGACAATCCAGAAGGTGAACGGATAGAAATTAAACAATTATTTGGTGAAAGGGAAGAGGCGGATTATATTGCTTCAGAAATTTCTAAACTTGTTAGAGAGACAGATTGCAACTACGGTTCTATAGCCATACTGTATCGTACTAATGCGCAGTCTAGGGTATTTGAAGAATCCTTTATGGGAAGAGGTATTCCTTATCAAATTATTGGCGGTTTAAAATTCTATTCTCGTATGGAAATCAAAGATATCCTCTCATATTTGACTTTAATAGAAAATCACAAGGACGATGTAAGTTTTAAACGGGTAATCAATATGCCAAAAAGAGGTCTCGGAAATGCTACAATAGAAAAACTTCAAGAATTTGCAGATTTTAAGGGCATGAGTTTATTTGAGGTAGTATTAAACATCGAAGAAATGGTTGGATTATCAAAGGCTGTTATGAATAAGCTCATAATATTTTCAGACATGATGAAAGGGTTTATAGAAATAAAGAATAGCTTATCTCTTAGCCAATTAATTGATAATATTATGCATACTACAGGGTATATGGATATGCTCAAAGAGGGCAAAGTAGAGAATGGTCAAAGCAGAATTGAAAACTTACAAGAATTAATCTCTAGTGCGGTAGAATTTGAGAGTAACAGCGATGATGTATCATTAACAGCTTTTCTAGAAAATGTATCTTTAGTTGCAGATATAGATGATTACTCTGAAGGTCAAGGTCAAGTTAAGCTTATGACCCTTCACAATGCTAAAGGCTTAGAATTTCCAGTAGTTTTCATGCCTGGCTTAGAAGATGGTATATTTCCACATTCTAGGTCATTAAATGACGACAATGAACTTCATGAAGAAAGAAGACTTTGTTATGTAGGTATAACTAGGGCAAGAGAAAAGCTTTATATGACCTATACCAATTACAGAAAACTATACGGAAGAACGAGCTACAATCCTAGATCAAGATTTTTAGATGAAATCCCTGCTGATTTCATCTCTGGAGATGTAGAAAAGCAATCTACCTTTACGGAAACGGAAACATCTCAAAAAGGAATTATCAATAAAAATAGCATTTATCAACAATTAAACCGAATGCAACATACTTATCCCCATCAATCAGAAAAAAAATCCAGCAAAGGAGATATAAAAGAAGGGACAAAAGTCAATCATGCTAAATGGGGAATGGGTACGGTCATCAATATCTCAGGACATGGGGATAATGCCATCGCCTCTATAGCCTTCCCAGGAATGGGGATTAAAAAAGTAGCTTTAAGTATGGCGCCGATTGTCATTGTTGAATAGGCAGTATTTTGTAGAAGTTTTTAGTGTAGAGTTAGAATTCTAAAGTGTAGAAAAAGGTGGTCAGGTGGTAAATAGGGGCGGGATTCTGCTCCGCCCGCAAAACTAGGGTATGATGCCCTCGTTGTTTCGGATAAATCAAGTTTTAAAATATGAAGGTTGGAAAAACATGAATATTAGAGAAAAAATCGAAAAATTAAGACAAGAAATAGAATATCACAACAAACTGTATTACGAACAAGATGCACCTGAAATTCAAGATTATGAGTATGATCTTCTTATGAATGAGTTAATGGATTTAGAAAATAAATACCCAGAGCATATGACGTCTGATTCTCCTAGTCAAAGAGTAGGGGGAAAGGCTCTTGACTCTTTTAGTAAAGTAAGCTTTAGGAGGCCTAAGTTAAGCTTGGCAAATGGCTTTAGTCCAGAAGACCTAAGAAGCTTTGACAATAGAATTCGAAAGGTCATTCAAGACTATGAGTACGTAGTAGAGTATAAATTCGATGGTTTGACTGTTGTTTTAAATTATGAAGATGGCCTATTTGTCCAAGGTGCAACGAGAGGAAATGGCGTTACGGGAGAAGATGTGACACAAAACTTAAAAACCATTCGCTCTGTTCCCCTTAAGTTGAAAGGGGAAGATAACCTTGAAGTTCGTGGCGAAGTGATTATGAATCGAAAAGACTTCCAGAAGTTAAATGAGAGAAGAGAAAAAGCTCAGCAGGCATTATTTGCTAATCCTAGAAATGCTGCAGCAGGATCTCTTAGGCAATTAGACCCTAAGATCGCAGCTCGTCGCCCCTTAGATATGTATGTGTTTAATGTAGAAGAGATAGAGGGTTCTTTTGAAACCCATCACCAGTCTTTAGATTATCTATCTTCTCGAGGATTTAAGGTAAGTCCTTATTTCATCTGTAAGAACATTGAAGAGGTCATTGGTTTTTGTAATGAAATGAATGAAAAAAGATATGAATTACCTTTTGATATCGATGGCATCGTTATAAAAATAGATCACTTAAAGACGAGAGAAATCCTAGGCACTACTGCAAGAAATCCTAGGTGGGCTATTGCCTATAAGTTCCCACCTGAAGTAAAAGAAACAAAATTATTAGATATTACTATCCAGGTAGGTAGAACAGGTAGCTTGACTCCTGTTGCAGAATTAGAAGAAGTTCAATTAGCAGGCACAAAAGTTTCTAGAGCTACCTTGCATAACGAAGACTTCATCAAAGATAAAGATATTAAAATTGGAGATATGGTTTTAGTTCGAAAGGCTGGAGAAATCATTCCAGAGGTTCTTCAGGTAAACTTTGACAAGAGGACAGGGCAAGAGATGCCTTTTCACATGCCTGAGACTTGTCCTACATGCAAAGAGCCAACTTTTCGAATAGAAGGAGAAGCTGCTCGTAAATGCGTAAATTTAAGTTGCCCTGCACAGGTTATAAGGCGAATTGCTCACTTTGCTTCTAAAAATGCGATGAATATTGAAGGTCTTGGAGGTTCCCTTGTAGCAAAATTGTGGGAAGAAGGCTTTGTAAAAGATCCAAGTGATTTATATTTGCTCTATGAAAGACGTGAAGAATTAACTAAACTAGAAAAGCTAGGAGAAAAATCTGTAGACAATCTCCTCCAGTCTATTGAAGTATCAAAGAAGAGTTCTCTTCATCAACTGATTTTTGCCCTAGGGATTCCCTATGTTGGAGAAAAAGGAGCAAAAAATTTAGCAGAGAAGTTTGATGTTTTAGATGACCTTATAAGTGCTCCTAAGGAAGAACTCCTTTCCGTTCAAGACATAGGCGAGAAAATGGCCGACGAAATCATAGACTTTTTTAAATTAGAATCCAATCTAGAGTTTGTTGAGAAATTAAAAAGTCTAGATATAAATATGAAAGAACAGAAAAAAGATACTGGCCAAGATCTACTAAAAGGAGCAAAATTCGTTGTTACAGGAACACTACCAAGTCTTAAGAGGGATCAAGCAAAAGAGCTGATAGAAGAAAACGGTGGAAAGGTTGCTGGGTCTGTAAGTAAAAAGACAAATTATGTCCTAGCTGGTGAAAACCCCGGTTCTAAATACGAAAAGGCTGTAGAGCTAGGTATAGAAATCATTACAGAAGAGCAATTTTTGTCTATGATTGGCAAATAAGTTTGATTAGAGGAAGAACTTGGCATATAATTGTAAGGTGATTAGGTTTGAAAAGTTGGAATATAGGTGGTAAGGTGGTAAGGAAAATCTTACCTCTAAGCTCAAACCTCCTATCTCCATGTAAATAGAGGAGGAATACGATGAAATTAACGAAAGAAGATGTAGTTTATGTTGCAGAATTAGCGCGACTTGAGTTTCATGACGATGAGTTAAAAGTTTTTGGCGATCAATTGACTAGTATTCTCGATTATGCTGAAAAGCTAAATGAATTAGATACGAGTGATGTCAGGCCTACTGCTCATGTTTTACCAGTAAATAATGTGTTAAGGGAAGACGTAGTAACCCCATCTTTAGATAGAGAAAAGGTACTACAAAATGCACCATCTCAAGAAAATGGCTGCTTTAAAGTGCCAAAAGTTATAGAGTAGGAGGGTTGATAGTGGAATTATTTGATTTAACATTACACGATACAGTAGATCTTATTAATAAAAAAGAAGTAGGTTATAAAGATGTAGTACAAGCTTATTTAAAGAGAATAGACGATGTAGAAGACAAGGTAAATTCTACTCTTAAAATTATGGGCGAAGAAGCCTTAGAAAAGGCAGAAAATCTAGACAAAAATGGAATTCAAGCAAAGGGCTTAATGGGTATTCCTTATGGTTTAAAAGATAATATGTGCACCATGGATGTAGAGACCACTTGTGCATCAAAAATACTTTACAACTTTAAACCGCCTTATAATGCCACTGTAGTTGAAAAATTAGAACAAGCTGGTTCTATTGTTCTTGCAAAAATGAACATGGATGAATTTGCTATGGGTTCTTCTACAGAAAACTCAAGTTTTAAAAAGACTCATAATCCTTGGGATATAGACAGAGTACCAGGAGGATCCTCTGGTGGCTCTGCTGCTTGCGTTGCAGCTGGTGAAGCAGCTTTTGCTCTAGGTACAGATACAGGCGGTTCTATTCGTCAACCTGCAAGCTTTTGTGGCGTTGTAGGATTAAAACCTACTTACGGAATGGTATCTCGATATGGACTTATTGCCTTTGCATCTTCCTTAGATCAAATAGGCCCTATGACAAAAGATGTAGAGGATTGTGCCATTGTTTTAAATGCTATTTCCGGTCATGATGATAAAGATTCTACATCTGTAGTGACAGAGAAAAAGGATTTTACAAATTATTTAACTAAGGATATAAAAGGACTAAAAATTGGCGTTCCAAAAGAGTATTTTCAAGAAGGGTTAAACAATGAAGTAGAGCAGTCTGTTCGAGAAGCGATTAAAGTCTATAAGGATCTAGGGGCTGAAATTATTGAAACGAGTTTGCCTACTACAGAATACGCATTATCTGCTTATTATATTATCTCTTCAGCAGAAGCTAGCTCTAATTTAGCTCGTTATGATGGTATAAGATACGGTTACCGTGCTGAGGATTTTGATGGCCTCGTTGATTTATATAAAAAATCTCGTAGCGAGGGGTTTGGAAGTGAAGTGAAAAGACGTATTATGCTAGGCACATATGCCCTTAGCTCTGGATACTATGACGCTTATTATAAAAAAGCCCTACAAGTTCGTACATTAATAAAAGAAGATTTTGACAATGTGTTTAAAACTTGCGATGTCATTCTTTCTCCGACTTGTCCTACTACCTCCTTTAAGTTAGGGGAAAAGAGTAATGATCCACTAGAAATGTACTTGTCTGATATTTATACTGTTCCAGTGAACATAGCTGGTGTACCAGGTATCTCTATCCCATGTGGATTTGACTCAGAAGGCTTACCTATAGGACTACAACTTATTGGTAAAGCTTTTGGAGAAGATACTCTGTTAAAAGCATCCTATGCCTTTGAACAAGCTACGGATTATCATAAAAGAAGAGCAAGTCTATAAAGGAGGTTAGAATATATGGAATACGAAATCGTAATAGGATTAGAAATACACAGTGAATTGCAAACCAAAAGTAAAATATTTTGCGGTTGCTCAACAAAATTTGGCGCAGACGAAAACACACAAACTTGTCCAGTATGTTTAGGGCTTCCAGGTACTTTGCCTGTATTAAATAAAAAAGTAGTAGAATATGCCGTAACAGCAGGTACTGCTATGGATTGTAAAATTGCACGTTTTAGCAAGATGGACCGAAAAAATTACTTTTACCCTGATTTACCTAAGGCCTATCAAATCTCTCAATTCGACCTTCCTATTTGCGGAGAGGGAAAGATTCACATTAAAGGAGAGGGCTTTGATAAATTTGTAGGCATTACGAGAATACACATTGAAGAAGATGCAGGAAAGTTGATTCACGAAGGCTCAGAAGGTACTCTTGCAGATAACAATAGATGCGGTGTTCCCTTAATTGAAATTGTCACAGAACCTGACATGAGAAGCGCTGAAGAAGCTAGAGTCTTTGCAGAAAAAGTTAAAGCTACTTTAGAATATACAGAAGTTTCCGATTGTAAGATGCAAGAAGGTTCTTTGCGCTTTGACGTAAACTTATCTGTTCGACCTATGGGAAGTAAAGAATATGGTACGAGAACAGAAATGAAAAACTTAAACTCCTTTAGATCTCTAGAAAATGCTATTAAATCAGAATCAAAAAGGCAGATTAAAGAAATTGAAAAGGGAAATAAAATTATTCAAGAAACCCGTAAATGGGATGATGACAAGGGATTAAGCTTCTCTTTGAGAAGTAAAGAAGAAGCTCATGATTATAGATATTTCCCAGATCCAGATTTAGTACCAGTTATATTAGAAGAAGAGTATATCGAATCTATAAAAGGCTCTATTCCAATTCTTCCATGGGAGAGAATAGAAAAATATACTTCAGAGTGGAATTTAACCCAGACAGAATCACAAATTCTGACAACTACAAAGCAAATGGCAGATTTCTTTGAAGAGTCAGTAATGTATTGTGATGATGCAAAATCTGTTTCAAACTGGATATTAGGCGATTTATCCGCACTATTAAATGAAGTAGGAATCGAAATCACCCAAGTTAAATTTAGCCCTAAAGATTTGGCTAAAATGATCCATATGATTAATAAAAAGGAAATTAGCAATTCTGCAGGAAAAACCGTGTTAAAAGAGATGTTTGAAACGGGTGCAACGCCAGAGGATATCGTCAAAGAAAAAGGTCTAGTCCAAATGAACGATGAAGATGCCATAAAGGAAATAGTCCTAAAGGTCATAGCAGACAATCCGAAATCTGTAGAAGATTTACGAAGTGGAAAAGACAAAGCAATAGGATTTCTAGTAGGACAAGTAATGAAAGCGACAAAAGGCAAGGCGAATCCAGGAGTAGTAAATGATATGATTAAGAAGAATATCTAAAGTAATTACCCATTCATAGAGGCATATTAATCATCTAAAGTAAAGGATTAGTAAGGCTTTAATACAACTGTTTAAAGAAGAGTACACTGAAATTAAGAGTATTCTTCTTTTTCTAATAGTGTGTACAATTTATTTTATATTAATTAAAAGGAATGGATAAAGATAATAGATTTATTGGCATAATTGGTATAAATTGTTTATGAACATTAATTATTGAAATGTTCTGATAAAAATGATATATTAAGTAAGATCAATATAATTGACGTGAAAAAAATAGGGGGGAAATTTATGAAGAAAAAGCTAATAACAATGACAAGTATTATTCTCGCAGTTGTACTTTTGATTTCTGGATGTTCAGGTGCTTCAGAAAAAGATAAAGAAAAAATTCTTCGAACGAATAATACAAGTGAACCAGGATCTCTTGATCCAGCCTTGGCACAAGGTACTCACGAATCATGGGTTCTAGACCATATTTTTGAAGGATTAATGAAAAAAAGTGAAGATGGTGATATTGTCGGGGGTATGGCTGAAAAGTATGAGTTGGCTGAAGATGAAGTGACTTATACATTTACATTAAGAGATGATGTTACATGGTCAAATGGTGAGCCTGTTACAGCTCATGATTTTGAATATTCTTGGAAAAGAGCTCTTGATCCAGAAACGGCAGCATATTATGCTTATCAATTCTACTATATAAAAGGTGGGCAAGCATATAATGAAGGTAAAGGTTCTGTAGAAGATGTAGCAGTAAAAGCTTTAGATGACAAAACTCTAGAAGTTGTATTAGAAAGTCCTACTGCATTCTTTCCAGAATTAACATCTTTTTATTGTTATTTCCCAGTAAGTAAGGATGTTGTTGAAGCGAATCCAGATTGGGCAAAAGATCCTTCAACATATGTATCAAATGGACCATTCTTATTGACTGAATGGGAACACAACGCTAAAATTTTAATCAAAAAGAATGAAGATTATTACGATGCTGATAAAGTAAAACTAGATGGTGTAGATTTTGCAATATTAGACGATGAAAATACAGCATGGCAAAGATATGAAGGTGGAGAGTTTGATTTCTTAACACCTCTTCCACAAACAGTAGTAGCTCAACTTAATGCTGAAAAGAGCTCTGAATTAGTAATAGGAGCAGATTTAGCTACATATTATTATAATTTAAATAATGAAGTAAAACCTTTTAACAATGCAAAAGTAAGAAAAGCATTATCTATGGCAATTGATAGACAAAAAATCATTGATAATGTAGCACAAGGTGGTCAGCTACCTGCAGAAGGTGTTGTACCTTATGGGATACTTGATGAAAATGGAAAAGAGTTCCGTGAAGTAGGTAATTTCATCAAATATGATGTTGACGAAGCGAAAAAATTATTAGAAGAAGGCTTAGCTGAAGAAGGCATGACAGTTGCTGATATGCAAAATGCCACTCTTGTTTACAATACACAAGAAGCTCACAAAAAAATTGCTCAAGCAGTACAGGAAATGTGGAGAACAAATCTAGGTATTGAGATTCAATTAGAAAATGTAGAGTTTCAAGTTAAGCTAGATAGAGAAAAAGCTGGAGATTATCAAATATCCAGAGCAGGTTGGATAGGCGATTATATTGATCCAATGACATTTATCGATCTTTGGGTAACAAATGGTGAATACAATGATGCGAATTACAGCAATAAAGAATACGATGAATACGTGAAGACAGCAAAAACAACTGCTGATCAAAAAGTACGTATGGATGCAATGAGAAAAGCAGAAACATTATTAATGGAAGAGATGCCAGTATTACCAATCTACTTCTATACACAACCATATGCACAAAAATCTTATGTAAGCGGAGTATTTAAACCTGTAAACAGATATCCATATTTTATCTATGCCGATATGGATGTTGACAAGTTCTAAAATAATAAATAAATAGATATGTTAAATGAAAATCGAGACTCTATGAACTTGTTTATAGAGCTCGTTTTTCATTCATTAACATAAATATAGAGTAGCTTACTTTATAAAGGAGAACTATTATGACAAAATATCTTATAAAAAGGATTGGTTTGGCACTGGTTACCATTTGGGCTGTTATTACCATAACATTTATGTTAATGCATTCAATACCTGGCAATCCTTTTCGTTCAGAAAGTAAAATGCCACCAGCCGTATATGAAAACTTACAGGCTAAGTATGGTCTGGACAAGCCAGTATCTGAACAATATGTAATCTATCTTCAAAATTTATTGAAGGGAGATTTGGGTGATTCTATGAAGTCAAGAGTAGAGACCGTTAATGATATGGTTTCGAGAGGATTTCCTGTTTCAGCTCAATTAGGATTGCAAGCTTTACTTATTGCTATTGTATTTGGACCAGCATTAGGAGTTCTTGCAGCACTATATCAAAATAAATTTCCTGATTATATATCTATGATAATCGCAATCATTGGTATTTCAGTTCCATCCTTTATTATGGGAACATTGTTAATACAATTTGTGGCGAGGAATGTATCGTTCTTTCCTATCGGAGGATGGGGTACATGGAGACATTCACTACTTCCTTCTTTTGCAATGGCATTGATGCCATTAGCGACAATGGCAAGACTTATGAGATCATCAATGCTTGAAGTACTAGGACAAGATTATATAAAGACTGCAAGATCAAAAGGAATTGCAAAGTCAGCTGTTATCCTAAAACATGCAGTTCGAAATGCGATCTTACCTGTTATTTCAATTCTTGGGACAACCATTTCTAATTTGCTAGTTGGAAGTTTTGTAATTGAAAAGATTTTTGGAATACCTGGATTAGGTAGGTTTTTTGTTCAATCTATCAGCAATAGGGATTATACTTTAATTATGGGGACAACTATTTTTTATGCAGCTATATTGATTGTTATGTTATTAATCGTAGATATCGCATATATGCTTATCGATCCACGAATTAAGTTAACAAAGGAGGGACGATGATGAGTAATATAAATCTTAAACCAGAGCTATTTGAAAAAGCAGACAAATCTAATCAAAATGCAGATAAAATTCATCGTCCTAGTATTAAGTATTGGCCTGATGTTTGGCGAAGACTTAAACAAAATAAACTAGCTATGTTAGGATTAACCTTAATTATTGTAATGGCTATTATGTCCTTCGTAGGTACATACATGTCAGGATACGCATATTTTGAACAGCATCTAGATATGACAAATCTAAAACCAAATTCTACTTTTTGGTTTGGTAGTGATGAATTAGGTAGAGATATGTTTACTAGAGTATGGTTTGGTGCAAGATACTCTTTAGCAATAGGGATCATTGCAGCATTTATTGATTTTTTAATTGGTGTTATTTATGGTGGCGTTGCTGGTATGGCTTCTAGAAGAGTAGACAGTATGATGATGAGACTTGCTGAGATTATTTACAGCATTCCATATTTACTCATTGTAATATTACTATCAGTCGTTTTACAGACAGAAGGTTCAGGTAGCTCTATGTTTGTCATAATACTTGCTATGAGTTTGACTGGTTGGGTGCCAATGGCTATATTGGTTAGAGGACAAGTACTACAATTAAAGGAAACAGAATACTCTTTGGCATCAGAATCGCTAGGCGCTAGTAAAAGTTGGATTTTAAGGAAACATATTATTCCAAATACATTAGGTCCAATTTTAGTTAATGTAACACTTACTATTCCACGTGCTATATTTGCTGAAGCCACATTAGGTTTCTTAGGTTTAGGTTTACAGGCACCAAAGTCAAGTCTTGGGACACTTGCAAATGACGGATTAGCTGGTTTGGCAGTGGGGAATACATATCAAATTCTTATTCCTGCCATTTTGATTTCGTTAATCATGTTCTCATTTAATGTATTCGGAGATGGATTAAGGGACTCACTAGACCCACGATTACGTAAGTAGAGAGGTTAGGACGAATATGAATAAAATACTAGAAGTAAATAATTTGGCCGTCTCTTTTAAAACTTTTTTTGGAGAGGTTGAAGCAGTTAGAGATATCAGTTTTTATGTAGGCAAGCAAGAAACAGTTGCAATTGTCGGAGAATCAGGTTGTGGAAAAAGTGTTACGGCGAATTCAATTATGCAATTGCTGCCAATGCCTCCTGCCTATTTTAAAGCAGGGGAAATCAAATTCAATGGTGAAAATTTAATAGCAAAGACAGATAAAGAGATGCAAAAGGTTAGAGGAAATCATATTTCTATGATTTTTCAAGATCCTATGACTTCTTTGAATCCAACAATGAAAATCGGACAACAAATTATAGAAGGTTTGATAAATCACCAGGGTTTATCACGAGAAGAAGCAAAAAAAAGGGCAATTGAAGCACTAGAACTTGTATCGGTGCCTCAACCTGAAAAAAGAATAGAACAATATCCTCATGAATTTTCTGGAGGAATGAGACAAAGAGTTATGATAGCGCTTGCTATGGTATCCAATCCTCAATTATTAATTGCGGATGAGCCTACAACAGCATTAGATGTAACGGTTCAGGCTCAAATTCTTGATTTAATGAAAGATATACAAGAAAAATTAGGTATGTCAATTATATTGATTACTCATGATTTAGGTGTAGTTGCGGATATGAGTGATCGTGTTGTAGTAATGTATGCAGGACAAATCGTAGAGCAAGGCTTGACAGATGAAATATTTAAAAACACCTCTCATCCTTATACTAAAAAACTACTAGCTTCTGTACCTAGTTTAGATATGAATAAAGATGAGGCTTTACTTTCGATAGATGGAACACCGCCAGATTTATATATTCCTCCAAAGGGATGTGCTTTTTATGATCGTTGCGATTATGCTATGAAAGTTTGTAAAGATCATATGCCACAATTTACGGAGCACAGTTCAACTCATAGTAGCCGTTGTTGGTTGAACCATCCTATGTCAAAAGATGTGAAGGGGAGTGAAGTATAGTGCAAGAGCCATTAATTAGTGTAAAAAATCTAAAGAAGTTTTTTAATGTTGGTAATGGTAATAAGCTAAAGGCTGTTGATGGTATTAGCTTTGATATATTTCATGGAGAAACCTTTGGTCTTGTAGGTGAATCAGGATGTGGAAAATCCACTGCTGGTAGGACTATCACCAGATTGTATGATGCTACTGAAGGTGAAGTCATATTTAATGGAAAAAATATTTTTAATCTTTCAAGGCATGATATGGCTGATGTGAGAAAGAATTTGCAAATGATATTCCAAGATCCATATGCTTCGTTAAATCCAAGAATGACAGTAGCAGATATTGTTGCGGAGCCTTTAGAGATTCACAGAATTTATAAATCTGAAAAAGAAAAGAATGCAAGAGTAATTGAATTGCTAGAATTGGTTGGATTAAACGAAGAACATGCCATGCGTTTCCCACATGAATTCTCTGGTGGACAACGTCAAAGGGTAGGTATTGCTAGAGCTTTGGCTTTAAACCCTAAATTTATTGTATGCGACGAACCTATTTCGGCCTTGGATGTTTCTATCCAAGCGCAAGTGGTTAATTTGTTGAAGGAATTACAGGACAAGCTAGGTTTAACATATCTGTTTATTGCTCATGACTTATCCATGGTTAGATATATTTCAGACCGAGTAGGGGTAATGTATTTGGGGCATATGATGGAATTGGCAGAGTCAGAAGAGTTATATGACAATCCTCTTCACCCTTATACAAAAGCTCTATTATCTGCAATTCCTATTCCTAATCCTGATATTCAGAGAAATAAGAAAAGAATTGTGTTAGATGGAGATGTTCCTAGTCCAATAAATCCAAAAGAAGGATGTAGATTTGTGGACAGATGCAGTTATGCAATTGATAAATGCAGACAAGTTACACCAATTTTTCAAGAACGTGAACCAGGTCATTACGCAGCTTGTCATCGTATAGGTGAAATATAGTATTAGAAGCGGAAAGCCGAAAGCTGAAAGCGGAATGCGGAAAGTGGAAAGCTGAAAGTGGAAAGCTGAAAATACTATGCAAGTATAAATAAAAATGCTATCTCCTTTTATGGTGATAGCATTTTTTTATTTGATTAGAAAAGTTGTACTTTCTGACCTATTTGCTGCTTAAGTCATCCTGAGCGCTAGCGAAGGATCTTGACCCAAAAGAAATGCCCTAATGCTAGTGACTAAGGACTAATTTTCTTGTTTTCTTTTTGCTTTTTTGAAATAAAATATGCACAATCATCACTACATGAACTGGTAATAGCTTGTACATTTTGAAGTGCGCATTTTCCGTTTTCTTGATAGATACAATTTGAAGTACAATTAATTGTCGTCAGTTTAAGCCCTCCATTATTTTTCTTTCAGATTAATTTAGTTTATACTATAATAGTATTTGACAAATTCAGAATTTTTGGAGTGAAAAATATTGGAAATTGGAAAACTTTCAAATGAACAACTAGATAGGATTATCTTCTCAAAGATAAAATACAAAGATGAAAGAGTATTAGTAGGCTCAGGTATTGGTGAAGATTGTAGCATTCTAGATTTCAAAGATGAGCTATGTGTTATATCATCGGATCCTATTACGGCTACGACAAGCAATATGGGAAAGCTAGCAGTATATATATCATGTAATGATATTGCATCTAAGGGCATCAAACCTTTTGGTATTATGGTTACCTTATTAGCACCTCCTACCGCTACTTTAGAAGATATTCAAAAGATAATGGAGGATATTTTACAAGTATCTAATGAGCTTCAGATTGAATTGTTAGGTGGGCATACAGAAATAACGGATGCAGTAAATCGAATCGTTCTTTCCGTCACCTCACTAGGAGGGGGTTCGAGAGATTATTTAATTCCGGGAGAAAAAGTTCAATGTGGAGATCTGCTTGTTATGACGAAGTATGCAGGATTAGAAGGAACGACTATTTTATATGATGATTTTAAGAATCAAATTGAAGGTCTAACAGAAAAAGATTTAGAAGAACTACAGTATTTATCATCTAGCTTAAGTGTGATACAAGAAGGTCTTATAGGCGCTCAAATTGGCGTAAAATCTATGCATGATGCTACAGAAGGAGGGATTCTGGGTGCTGCATGGGAAATGGCTGAAAAATCGAAACTAGGAGTTCAAATCGTGGCTCAAAATATTCCCATATTAGAAACAACTAAAAAAATCACCTCACAGTTTCATATAAATCCATTTAAACTAATCTCTAGTGGCGTAATGCTCATGATTGTTTCGAAGGAAAAAGAAGAAGCACTCTTAAAGAGTTTACAAGAAAATAATATTAATGGAGCAGTAATAGGTGAGTTTATAAAAGGAGAATCGAAAATCATTACAGAAGACGGTCAACTTCTACCTTTGGATGCGCCTGAGACGGATGAATTGTATAAAGCGTATAAAGGCAGGTGGTAAGGTGGTCAGGTGGTCAGGTGGTCAGGAAAAACCTAGGTTGAGCCTTCGTATAATATAATGTATGAAGTTTGAAGTCTAAAGTTTTAAAACTCGCCTTCGGGCGAGATATGGTTTTTCCCGTCCAACCGACCAACGAACCAACCAACCAACCAACCAACCATATTTAAGTATTCTAACAAGCCCCCCTCTTTCATATAATTACCTTAGGGGGTGGCGTTTTGAAAAGAAAATTGTGGATTATATGCATGGTCATGCTTATTATATGCTCAGGTTGTAGAAAAGGCGCAGATACAGGTTTGAATGATAAACAAGCTGTGGAAAATATAGATTATAAACAAGCCAATAAGGACTATGTGAGTACTTTTAAGGAGTTAAATGATATCAGATTACTAGAACTAGATGAAAGCAAAACCCGGGGTGTTTTTTATTATGTAGACCCTCAAGGGTATCTAATTCCAGTTATGCGCCAAATTCCAAAGCAGGAAGGTATTGCAAAATCTGTAATTAAAGCCTTAGTAGATAATCCAGAAAATAGAATTGAGCTTAGAGAGATTGGTTTATCTCCTGTATTGCCGGAAAGTCTTGAATTTGATTTGGCTTTAAAAGAGGATAATCTTATGAGAATAAGTTTTAACGATGATATTAATTCATTTAAAGACAAAAAAGAAGAAGAGACCGCGATAAAGGCTATTGTATACACTCTGACAGAATTTGAAACGGTTAATAAGGTGCAAGTATTAGTAAATAATCAGATTGTAGAGGAACTAGCACAAGGAACAAGGGTGGGGGAACCTTTGACCCGAGGAAATATCAATTCTTTAGACCATGTAGTTCAAGGGGAATATGTAAAGAGTACTTTATACTTCTATAATAATGTAAGCAACAACTACACATATTATATACCAGTAACAAAGAATATTCCCAAAGATAGTACATCGGTAGATAAAATCGTTCAAGAACAAATTGGCTTTTTCAAGGAAACAAATACACCAATTCCTGAAGATTTTGAATTAGAAAAGGTCTCAATAGAGGGCAATGTGGTTAAGATAAAGATAAAGAATCCTATCGATACTGATAGCCAGGCATGTGTTCGGTTTATGAAGAGTATGTCTTTGACAATAAGTCAAAATAGTGATATAGAGTTAATTATTCTATCCCAAGGAAACCACGATGTTGCAAGTTATACTATGGAGGCATTCGCGAATATATATAAATGACAATTGGAGGCAAAAAATGCAAAGATACGATAAGAGAAAATACGACGAGTTAAGAAATATAAAAATTACAAAGGATTATACGAAACATGCAGATGGATCTGTATTAATTGAGTTTGGCGATACAAAAGTAATTTGTACTGCTATGGTAGAAGAAAAAATTCCAATTTTTTTA
This sequence comes from Alkalibaculum bacchi, assembly GCF_003317055.1. Lineage (NCBI taxonomy): Bacteria > Bacillati > Bacillota > Clostridia > Eubacteriales > Eubacteriaceae > Alkalibaculum > Alkalibaculum bacchi. The sequence goes on along the minus strand of NZ_QNRX01000001.1, from coordinate 33,407 downwards.
AAGGGACAGGGGAAAGGTTGGATTACGTCAGAGTATCGAATGCTTCCTAGCTCGACAGTGACGAGAAAAATCAGGGACTCTAGCAAGGGAAAAGTAGATGGCAGAAATATGGAGATTCAGAGATTGATTGGCAGAACTCTTCGGTCAATAATTAATTTAGAAAAATTAGGAGAAAGGACTCTTTGGGTAGATTGTGATGTCATTCAAGCAGATGGAGGTACAAGAACGGCTTCTATTACTGGTGCATTCGTTGCAATTATGATTGCTGTAAAGAAATTAAAAGATGCAGGACGTATTAAAGAGCTTCCATTAGACCATTTTGTAGCGGCTGTAAGTGTAGGTGTAGTACAAGGTCAACCATTACTAGATTTGTGCTATGAAGAGGATAGTAAGGCAGAAGTAGATATGAATGTAGTAATGACAGAAACAGGTCAATATGTGGAAATTCAAGGTACAGGAGAAGCCAGACCTATGAGTAAAGAGGAATTAAGCACTCTCTTAACTTATGCAGAAAAGGGAATCATGGAATTAATCAATCTTCAGAGAAAAACTCTTATGGAACAATAGTTAAACAATTGATAAGGGAAAGTTGGACTGTTGGAAAAGTATAGCTTCATACATCTATGCTGTTATCGTGAGGAGCTTGCGACGAACGATCTTAAATCACATCTTCTTTAGGCGATATGATTTTTTCAGCATTCCGCTTTCAGCTTTTTCCACCCTATCAAAAAAGGAGTGAACCAATGAAAATCGTTATTGCTACAGGAAACGAACATAAGAAAGACGAAATTAAGGCTGTACTTGGAAGTAAATTTAATGTAGTAACTATGAAAGAAGAAGGGATTTATGTAGATATTGTGGAAGATGGTACTACCTTTGAAGAAAATGCCCTTATAAAAGCAAGAGCTTTAAAAGAGTATACTGAAGATATCATTTTAGCAGATGATTCTGGCTTAGCGGTGGATACCCTAGACGGTAGACCTGGTGTATATTCTGCCAGGTACGCGGGAGAAAATGCTACAGATGATATGAATAATGAAAAGCTATTATCCCAGCTTAAACATGTGCCCATGGAAAATAGAAGTGCTAAATTTGTATGTATTATGGCATTGATTCTTCCTAATGGAGAAGAATATCTTTTTAGAGGCGAGTGCAAGGGGTATATTGACTTTACATTAAATGGGCAAAATGGATTTGGATACGATCCATTATTTATTGTTGATGGATTTAAGAAAACATTTGGAGAGCTTTCAGCGGAAGAAAAGAATAAAATTAGTCATCGAGCATTAGCATTGGACAAGTTAACAGAAATGCTAATGAAGAACGAGGGAATATGAAGATATTAGTTTTTAGTGATAGTCATGGAAATTTGTTTAGAGCGAAAAAGATACTTGAAATATGTAAAGATGTGGATTTGATTTTTCATTTAGGGGATAATGTAAGAGATGCTATAAAAATTCAAGAGATGGTATCCTGTCCAGTTAAATATGTAAAGGGCAATACAGATTTGTGTGAAGGACCATTGGAAATTATCGAAGATATATGCGGAAAGAGATTCTTTTTGACTCATGGACATCAGTATAGAATAAAATTAGATCTAAACAATTTATATTACGCTGCTCAAGAGAAAAAAGCGGATGTGGTTTTGTTTGGCCATAGCCATGTGCCTTATCAGGAGATAGTAAATGGAATTTTATTCTTAAATCCTGGAAGTATTGGTGACAAGAGATGGCAACCTAAAGAAACATATGGAGTTATTGAAATTACAGAAAGTGGGCTATTAGAAGCTAGAATTTTAGACGTATAATAAGGGAACGAGTAAAACGTTCCTCTCAGTCCTTTAAAGATAAGTATATATTGATAAGAAAAAAGATTGAAAAAAGAGTAGGAAAAGTGTTGACTTAAATCTTATCCTGTTGTATACTAATGCTTGTCCTTAAGAAATAGATGACTTCCGACTTTTGGAGACAAAACATAATTATAAAAAAACAAAAAAGTTCTTGACTCCAAAAACAGAACATTGTATAATAAATGAGTCGTCAATCGAAATAAGTCGAAAAATAAAAAATAATATCTAACTATGCGGGTGTAGCTCAGTGGTAGAGCCCTGGCCTTCCAAGCCAGTCGCGAGGGTCCGATTCCCTTCACCCGCTCCATTTTTTCAAAGCATGCGCTTGTAGCTCAGTAGGATAGAGCAACGGCCTTCTAAGCCGTGTGCCAGGGGTTCGAATCCCTTCAAGCGCGCCATCCAACAAAACTAAAGATATGGTGAGCGTAGTTCAGTGGTTAGAGCGCCAGATTGTGGTTCTGGATGTCGTGGGTTCAAATCCCATCGCTCACCCCATAGAAACTCAAAAATAATATTGGGGTATCGCCAAGTCGGTAAGGCACCAGATTTTGATTCTGGCATGCGTAGGTTCGAGTCCTGCTACCCCAGCCAAGTAACATGTAACAATAAAAGAATGAACATTGAGCAGTAAGAAATACGATCCATTAGCTCAGTTGGCAGAGCACCTGACTTTTAATCAGGGTGTCCCGCGTTCGAGTCGCGGATGGATCACCATTTTAAAATTTGTGCGGATGTGGCGGAACTGGCAGACGCGCTAGACTTAGGATCTAGTGTCTATGACGTGCAGGTTCGATTCCTGTCATCCGCACCAATAAAAGCATCTTCGTTGTTCGGCGAGGGTGTTTTTATTTTTTTTGGAAATTAAATATAAAAATGACAGCAATCAAACCTTGAAAATGACGAAATTGTGAAGCATTTATTTCTGCCATCCGTACTAATAAAAGCATCTTCGTTGTTTGGCGAGGATGTTTTTTATTTTTGAAATCAGAATATAATGATGAAGGAATCAAATCTTCAGAAGGATGAGGAAATATATATTAAGAGGTAAGATAGTATATTGACATAAAAGTGAAGCTATTTTTGTCCTTGACAAAAGAATCCAAAGATTATATTATAATCAATAAAATATATAAAACATATAGAAATAATATGCTATAAAACAAAACGATTTTATACCCAACAAATTAAAGAACAAAAGGTGATCAAAAATGCAGAACAAAGAGTTTAATGTAGATACATTAGTCGTTCATGGAAACAAATCTTATGAGGAAAAGACAGGTGCCATCAGTTTTCCTATATACCAAAGTGCTACTTTTCGCCATCCGAATTTTAACGAATCTACAGGTTATGATTATTCTAGGCAACAAAATCCTACTCGAGAAGAAGTAGAATGTGTTGTAGCAAATTTAGAAAAAGGAATCCGTGGATTTGGTTTTTCTAGTGGTATGGCAGCTATTACAACGGTATTAACCCTATTTAGACCTAAAGACCATATTGTTGTTTCAGAAGACTTATACGGTGGGACTTATCGTATTTTTGAAGAGGTATTTAAAAACTACGGACTAGAGTTTACTTATGTGGATACGAGTAATATTGATTCTGTTAAAGAGGTGATTCAAGAAAATACAGTTGCTATTTACATTGAAACGCCTTCTAATCCAATGATGAGAGTGACAGATATTAGAGAGATATCTAATATTGCCCAAGAAATAAATGCTCTGCTTATCGTAGATAATACCTTCTTGACGCCATATTATCAAAGACCACTACAATTAGGTGGAGATATCGTAGTTCATAGTGGAACAAAGTATCTAGGTGGGCATAATGACACCTTAGCTGGTTTTTTAGTAGTAAAAGATGAAAAACTTGCTGCTCAAATTGAGCTACTTCAAATGACATCAGGAGCCGTACTGTCTCCTTTTGATAGTTGGCTTATTATTAGGGGAATTAAAACATTAGGAGTTCGTTTAGAAAAGCAACAAGAAAACGCTTTGCAAATTGCAAAATGGCTAGAAAAGCACGAAAATATTGAAAAGGTTTATTATATTGGACTTGAAAATCATATAGGATATGAAGTAAATTTGAAACAAAGCAGTGGCTTTGGAGGAATGATTTCATTTACAGTAAAAGACCCTTCAATGGTAGAATCGATACTTCGCAATATTAAGTTGATTATGTATGCTGAGAGCCTAGGTGGAGTAGAAACACTAATCACATATCCATTAAAACAAACCCATGCAGCTATACCAGAAGAGATTCGAAACAAATTAGGAGTAAATGATAGACTCATTCGTCTGTCTGTAGGAGTAGAGAATGTGTCTGATTTAATAGAGGATTTAGAGCAGGCTTTGAGTGTTTAGAAAGTTGGAAAGATTAATCTAACCTCCAACTTCTCACCTGTAGTGAACGACGCTGCGTCGTTCACTACGGGTGACTTTATGTCAAAAATCTCTTTAGTAATTTAGCTCTTTTTAGTTTTATAATTAACTTCTTAAAATATTTTCTTAAAAAAACAAGATAAAGTCTTGCATTTTATTCTAGATATGTTATAATGATATTCGTTCCTAAGAAAAAGGACAAGAACGTAAATGATATATGCGAAAGTGGCTCAGTGGTAGAGTATCGCCTTGCCAAGGCGAGGGTCGCGGGTTCGAATCCCGTCTTTCGCTCCAAATGATTATACAGGACTCTTATGAGTTCTTTTTTATTTATAGAAAAATAACAAAAGCCCAATCCGATAATGGAAGGGGCTTATTTTATTGAAAAATGAAAAATGAACACTGAACATTGAACAATACAAATATGCGACACTTTTTAAGCAGTTTGTCATATATATTGTAAATTATTCATAGTTCACTGTTCACTATTCATTGCGACGCAAGTCGCATATTTGGCGCGCCCTGAGGGACTCGAACCCCCAACTTTTTGATTCGAAGTCAAACGCTCTATCCAATTGAACTAAAGGCGCGCAGTTTCAACAACATATATTCTAACACTAATTGCAATCCTTGGCAATGATTATATTTATTTTTATAGAAATTGTCTCAAGCGATGGATTTGTTTGCTATAGCTTGTTTTTATGAACCTTGTCCCCTTATACATGGATTAGTCATAAATCGGTTATTCTTAAAATAATAATAATATAAAGTTATTCGTCATTTTTTTTAAGTTTTTTTAATGGAGGTACGGTAGAATGAAGATAAAACAATTATTTGTTTTGCTAATAGCATTAGTCTTATGCAGTTGTTCTGTACAAAAGAATCAGGAGAACCTTATTTCTATAAAGGGCAAGGTTTTATTAAATGTTAAAATAGCTAATGAAAAATTTGATATTCATCTTCGAGAAGCGGATAGCGATGAAGTTGTGGCTGTCTCAAATGTAGACGAAAATGGAAATTATTTTCTTACTATTACGCAAGATGGAAACTATATTCTTTCAGCAGTAAATGCGAATGGGAAAGAGTATAAAAGTAGTTATGTGTCCTTTTCTATAGAAGAACAGCGTATATCTTCTGATTCTGATTTTACATTAATTGTTTCTGATAAAGTGTTAGATAAAACAAATAATCTCAAAAAGAAGGAGCCTCTAATAGTAAGTGGATATGTTGAATACCCGGTTGAACTAAATCATCTAGAGATCAAAGTTTTGCTCTGCAAGAAAAAAAATGAAAAGCCTATTCGAGTTTTTACAGTAGACAAATTTGGAAAATTTGAAATGTCAAATATTTCCAATGGTATATATTATCTATGTGCTCAAAGCTCAGAGGAAAATATATCCTTTTGGCTAAAGTTAGAAATAGAAAATGAAGAGATTAAAAATGAAGGCGAGTTAAAGTTAATATTAAAATAAGTAAAATTTTATATCTTTGCTTTCTAATGCTATAACTAAAATATTAGATTGATATTAATAAATTTTATTAGGAAAAAAGCTTTCATTCTGAACGAAGGGATGGACTATGGGTGAAGAGGGAGTTTTGTGAAGGTATATTGAATGAATTGCCTATTGCATGTGCTTGTATTAAAGTAACACGAGATCAGAGGAATGAATTTTGTGATTTTGAATATGTAAATGTAAATAATGCTTTCGAAGATATTACAGGTTTAAGAAGAGAGAAAGTATTACATAAAAAAATGAGTTTAGTAGGCAATAGTGAGTTCTCTAAAAATGGTATAGAGTGGATCCATTTGTGCAAAGAGTTCATTCAAAAGGGACAAAGTATAAACATAGAACATTATTCTAAAGATTTGAATTGTTGGTTTCGCTTAGGGGTAAAGAACTTATCTTGGGATTCAGAGCATATTTTGTTGTATCTTGAAGATATTTCTGTTGAAGTACAAAAATTAAAAGAGTTAAAGCAAGAGGCAGAAATCTATAAATATATGAGTTTTCACGATTCACTGACTAAGCTCTACAATAGAGCCTTTTTTGAAGTGGAACTAAAGAGATTATCAACAGAAAGAGAGCTACCTCTTAGTGTAATTATGGCTGATGTAAATGATTTAAAATATACTAATGACAACTTAGGTCATCATATAGGAGATCAACTTCTTCAGAAGACAGCAGAGGTATTAAAATCTTGTTGCCGTGAAGGAGATATTATCGCAAGGGTAGGCGGCGATGAGTTCAAGATATTGTTACCTAAAACTAGTCATAAAGATACAGAAAAAATCATCAGTCGGTTAATAAGGACTTGTAATATAACTTATGTAGAAGCTAGACCTCTTTCTGTTTCCTTTGGTTGGGCAACAAAGATGACAGATTATGAAGATATTGAACAAATTCAAAGAAAAGCAGAAGAAAATATGTATGACTACAAATTACGCCTTAAAGAGAATGTTCTTAAAGAAGATGTAAAGATAAAAGTGTATAAAAGTGCGAATCGCACTTTAGCCATCAGCGATAAGCCCCCAGCCATCAGTGCTAGGGTCAAGTCTCTTGGGTCAAAGATTAAACCCCTGCATATAAAGATGACTTAAATAATAATTAAAGTAGAGAATAAGATTTTTTTAGCATAGAACAAAGAGAGATTTATAGCAATCTCTCTTTGTTCTATAATAGGCAAGTTGCACTTTTGACACTGGCTCCTGCCCAGTTATCCTGAGTGTAAGCGAAGGATCTTGACCCAAAAGGAATACTCTAATGCTAGGGACTAAAGACTAGGACTAGCGACTAATGCGTCGTACGCACTTTCATTAACTAGGAATATAATTTAATTTTTTATATTGTTTTGCAGTGCGATATACTTTTTCTAAGAGTTCTTTACCTAATTCTATGGCTTCCTCTTCAGATATATCTAAGCGAACCTCTCTTGTTTCGAGCAAATCAAAAGGCGAATTGATAATATACTTTTTCAAGCTGTATCCTCCAAAAATTTTCTTTTGAATTCGAACCTCATACTGATCATTCGTTAAGATCGTTAATCCTAATTGTCTTATTAATTTCATAGAATCCCTCCAGCAATCATGTTCTTAAAATTTAAATTTATGTTATTATATATATACCTTCTATCACTTTAATAAAACCAAAAAATTTCATAATAGTACTTATTATATTAATGGGAGAAAAATAATGATTGATAAAAACAAATTAAAAGACCTTCCCGAAAATCCAGGTGTTTACTTAATGAAAGACGAAAATGGGAAGATTATATATATTGGCAAGGCTCGAAACTTAAAAAATCGAGTAAGGCAGTATTTTAATGCTTCAGAAAAGACTATAAAAGTTGCAACAATGGTAGATCATATAGCTGACTTCGAACTTATTATAACTGATACAGAAATGGAAGCTCTGATATTAGAGTGTAATTTAATCAAAAAAAATATGCCTCGTTTTAATATTTTGTTAAAGGATGACAAAACGTATCCTTATATAAAAGTGACTACAAATGAAAAATACCCCAGGGTAATCTTGACTAGGGAAGTAAAAAAGGATGGGGCAAAATACTATGGGCCATTTACCAATGTTTATTCTGTAAGACAAACAGTAGAATTATTAAACAAGCTCTATTCTTTAAAAAGATGCTCTAAGAAGTTTAAAAATGGAAAAGTAGAAAGACCTTGTTTAAACTACCACATCAAAGAGTGTCCAGGCATGTGTCAAGGTAATGTGTCTGTTGAAAAATATAATGAAAGTATACAAGAAATCATACAAATTCTCAATGGAAAATACGAAAATATTATTCACAAATTAGAGAAAGAGATGAAGGAAGCATCTCAAAATTTAAATTTTGAGCGAGCAGCAAAAATACGAGATCAAATTAATGGAATCAATCATATTACCGAAAAACAAAAAATTGTATCCAATTCTGATGAGGATCAAGATATCATAGGCTTTTATGGTGAAGATTTTACCTACTGTATACAAGTATTCTTCATTCGAAAGGGAAAGATATTAGGAAGGGAAAACTTCTTCTTTGCTGATATTTACAATGAACAAGAGTTTTTATCGGGATTTATGAAACAGTTTTACCACAGTACATCCTTTGTTCCCAAGGAAGTTATCGTGCAGAGAGAAGTAGATGATGGGGATATTATTGAAGAATGGTTGAGCAAAAAAAGAGGAAGTAGAGTATCTCTTAAAGTACCTCAGAGAGGGAGTAAAAAGGACTTAATCCATATGGCTACGGACAATGCAAGGCTAGCCCTTGAAGACTATAAACACAAGATGACTATGAATAAAGTAAAACAGGATATGTCCTATAATTGGCTTATGGAAAAGCTTTCATTAAAGGAGAAGCCTAATAGAATAGAATCTTACGATATTTCCAATATATCAGGAAGTGATAGTGTTGGCTCTATGGTGGTTTACGAGGGGCTTAAACCAAATAAAAAAGCCTATAGGAGATTTCGGATTAAGAGCATAACAGGACAAAATGACTATGGCAGTATGCAAGAAGTCCTCTTTAGAAGAATAGAAAGGGGTGTGAAGGAGCTAGAGATAGGTCAAGATGGGAAATTCTTACCTTTCCCAGATATTATCCTACTAGACGGAGGTTTGGGGCATATAAATGCAGTAAAAGATATATTAGCTCATTACCCTACTATAAATATCCCTATCTGTGGCTTGGTAAAAGATCACAGACACAAGCTAAGAGCCCTCATTTATGAAGGCGAAACCATTGAAATTCCATTTTCCACACCTATATATTATTTGTTAAACAGCATATCTGAAGAAGTTCACCGTTTTGCCATTACGTATCACCAAAAAATTAGAGGTGACAATATGTTGGCTTCAGAGCTCAATAATATACCTGGAGTTGGTCCAGTAAAACGCAAAGCTTTATTAAAGTATTTTAAAAGCGTAGATAATATTAAAAAAGCGTCTACAGAAGAACTTTTGCAGATTGATGGAATAAATGATAAAATAGCAAGGAATATAGTGCAACATTTCCAGTAAAAGTTTGTACTAAAGTTGAAAGGTGAGAAAAATGTTTCTTAATGAATTTTGCGATAATTTAGATTTAGAAATTGTCTATGATGGAGACTGCAAAGAGGTTGCCATTACCAATAGCAGTATAAATAGGCCTGGTTTGCAGCTATACGGATTTTATAATCACTTTGATGAAGACCGGGTACAAATTATTGGTAAAGTGGAAGACAGCTATTTGAGACATCTCTCACATGAAGAGAGAAAAGAAAAGATCTCCACCTTTTTCTCTTATTCCTGGCCTTGTTTGATTATAGCATGGGATATTGAGAATGAAGGATTTCTAGAGGCTGCTAAAAAATACAATAAAATTCTCTTAAAATCTAAACTAAATACTATGAAGATAATGATGAAGACCATACAGTATTTAGACGACTATTTAGCGCCTACCGTTTCTATTCATGGCGTATTAGTTGATGTCTTTGGTATTGGTGTGCTCATTACAGGCTCAAGTGGCGTTGGAAAAAGCGAAACAGCTCTAGAGCTCGTCAAAAGAGGTCATCGCTTGATTTCTGATGATGTAGTTGATATTAAGAAAGTAAGTGACAACAGGCTTTTGGGTACTGCCCCTGAACTTCTAAAACAATACATGGAGATTAGAGGCGTTGGGATTATTGATGTTCGAACATTATACGGTATTGGTGCAGTAAAAGAATCTGTTGATATCGAGATGTGTATTCACTTAGAACATTGGGAAGCAAAATCCTATTACGACCGATTAGGTATCGACAATCAATATATGAATATCTTAGGTGTAGACATTGATAAAGTAACGATTCCTGTTACGTCAGGACGAAATTTGGCTATTATTATAGAAACTGCGGCTCGAAATAATAGACAAAAGGCCATGGGAATTAATTCAGCCCAAGATTTTTTAGATAAGGTAAATAAAGCAACGGGTAATAAAGAGGAGTGATAATAGGAAATGAATATTGAATTAGATACACATACCCATACGGTAGCAAGTCTACATGCGTATAGCACCATAACGGAAAACGCTGCCGAGGCTGCTCGGAAAAACTTGAAGCTAATCTGCATGACAGATCATGGTCCATTACTACCAGGAGGACCTCACGAGTATTTCTTTGGTAATATGAGAGTTCTACCAAAAGAAATTCATGGAGTAAGAATCCTAAAGGGGATAGAAGCAAATATTAAAAATACTGATGGGGATTTAGACTTACCAAAGTATTTAGAAAACAGAATGGAAATCGTATTAGTTGGCTTACATGAGGGAGTATTAATGCCTGGAACAAAAAAAGAAAATACGAGGGCAGTAGTAAAGGCAATGAAAAAAGAATTTGTAGATATTCTTGTTCATCCTGGAAACCCAGCTTATGAACTAGATTATGATGATGTGTTTAAAGCGGCGAAGGACACTAATACCTTTATTGAAATTAATAATAGTTCCTTTTTAGGTAGTAGAAAGGGAAGTAAAGATAATTGTAGAATGATTGCAGAAAAGTGCAGAGACTATAAACTACCGATTTCTTTAGGTAGTGATGCTCATTATAGCACTTATGTAGGTGAATTTTCTGTTGTAACGAAACTGTTAGAAGAAATTCAATTACCTGAAGAATTGATTTTAAATACTAGTGTAGACAAATTACTAAATTATTTAAAGAATAAAGGAAAGAATATATAAATCTTTCTTAATATAATGAAACGAGGAGATGAATCTATGGAAAAGAAACCAGTAGTCACAATAACCATGAACAATGGTGATGTAATGAAAGTGGAGTTGTATCCAGAAATGGCACCAAATACGGTAAGGAATTTTATCAGTTTAGTCAACGATAAATTTTACGATGGACTAATCTTTCACAGGGTTATAAAAGGATTTATGATTCAGGGGGGATGCCCTCAAGGAAGTGGCATGGGCGACCCAGGATACTCTATAAAAGGCGAATTTAATGGCAATGGATTTAATAACGATCTAAAACACGATAGAGGCGTCATTTCTATGGCAAGAGCAATGAACCCTAATAGTGGGGGCTCACAATTTTTTATCATGCACAAAAATTCTCCCCATTTAGATGGTCAATATGCTGGTTTTGGCAAAGTGGTTGAAGGCATTGAAGTAGTAGATCAAATAGCGGATGTACAAACTGGTTTTAATGATAGACCAACAGAGGATGTAGTAATAAAAGAAATGACTGTAGATACTTTTGGCGTGGAATACGATTTGCCTGAAAAGATGTAAATGCAAGACCCCTCTAGAGGGGTTTTTACATAAAATGGGATCGAGAGGAAGCGAACATATGGAAAATGTGAAGATTATTACGGATAGTGCTAGTGATTTACCTAAGGCGCTTGTTGAGCAATATGATATTGATGTATTGCCATTAGCTGTTATTGAGAATAGCATGCAATACAAAGAAGGCGTAAGTATTACGCCAGAGGAAGTCTTCAAGAAAATGCGAGAGGGAACTACTTTTACCACTTCTCAAGTGACTTCACATGATTATTATCTAAAATTTGAAGAATATATTCTAAAAGATCGACCTTGTATCTATATTGCCTTCTCAAGTGAATTATCTGGGTGCTATCAGGCTTCTATCCTTGCAAAAAATCAACTTATCCAGGAATACGGCGAAGAAAAATGCAAAGTAATCATTGTTGACACAAAAAGTGCATCCCTTGGCTTTGGTTTGATTGTCTTAAGGGCAGCAGAAGAAGCAAAAAAAGGAAAAGACTTAGACGAGATTAGAGATATCGTTATAGAAAAATCTTTAAAGATGGGTCAAGTCTTTACTGTCTTTGACCTAAATTACCTTCATAAAGGTGGTAGACTTAAAAAGAGTGCAGCTATACTAGGAAATCTACTAAATGTTTATCCTATACTCCACGTGGAAGAAGGGAGTTTAAAGCTTTTAGAGACTGCAAGAGGGCGAAAAAAGCTATACAAGAGGATGTTTGAAATCATAAAGGACACAGGTTATGACCTAAAAAATCAAACCGTAGGTATTATCCATGGAGATAATGTAGAAGTCGTCGACGAATTAAAAGACATCTTTAATGAAAAGTTTCAAACAAGCAAGTTTATTACCAGATCCGTAGGAGCAGTCATAGGAGCTCATACAGGACCTGAACTGATTGCACTTTTCTATGATAAAAAATGACATCCTGGGGGATGTCATTTTTTATAGCAATCAGCGTCCAGCAACCAACATTCAGTTTTAATAGCGACCTTGGTAGCAAAGTTCTGATTGCTAATAGCTGGTGGCTAGTATTTATTTGCTAGCTGCTTTATTCTTGAGTTTTTCTCCAATCTCCTCGTAACCAGGCTTTCCTAATAAGCCGAACATATTCTTTTTATAGGACTCTACTCCTGGTTGATCAAAAGGATTCACCCCTAAAATATATCCGCTTAGTGCGCAAGATTTTTCGAAGAAGTAAATCAATTTCCCTATTGATCGTGGAGTTAAATCTGGAATATTAATCATCATATTAGGAACATCGCCATCTAAATGAGCGTATAAAGTGCCTTTCATCGCTTGTTGATTGACGTAGTTCATGCCTTTTCCTTTTAAATAATTTAAACCATCTAAATTATCATCATCCATAGGCACCTCTAAATCAATTTCCATTTTTTCGATATTAATGATGGTCTCAAATAGATTTTTTCTTCCATCTTGAATAATTTGACCAAGAGAATGAAGGTCCGTAGAAAAATTCACAGATGCAGGAAATATTCCCTTTTGATCTTTTCCTTCACTTTCTCCATAAAGTTGTTTCCACCATTCCGAAAAATACTGCAAATTAGGTTCGTAATTGACTAAAATTTCGATATCCTTACCCTTTTGGTACAGTATGTTTCGAATTGCAGCATAAGTGTAACAAGGATTATCCATATTTTCGCCGCTAAACTCTTTTACGCCTTCTTTAATGCCTTCTAAAAACTCATCTATGTTAATTCCAGCGCATCCAATAGGAAGTAAGCCTACTGGAGTACATACAGAGTATCGTCCACCTATATCGTCAGGGATGACAAATGAAGTATAACCTTCGTTATCTGCCATAGTCTTAAGGGCCCCCTTTTGAGCATCTGTAGTTACATAGATTCTCTTTGCAGCTTCTTCTTTACCGTATTGCTTAATAAGTATATCCTTAAAAAATCGAAAAGCAATTGCAGGTTCTGTTGTAGTACCTGATTTTGAAATCACATTGACACTAAAATCTTTACCTTTTATGATATCAAATAAATGTTTTAAATAGGTAGGGCTTATATTTTGACCAGCAAAGTAAACTTTAGGTGTCTTTCTTTCTTGTTGATCTAATTCATTGTAGAAGGTATGAGTAAGAGCCGTAATAACAGCCTTTGATCCAAGATAAGAACCACCTATTCCTATTACAATGAGTACCTCTGAATTTTTTTTGATTTTTTCAATAGAATCTTTTATCTTTTCAAGTTCTTCGGTATTTATATGATCCGTATAATTCATCCAGCCAAGAAAACCATTTCCAGCTCCAATGCCTTCCTTTAATAACTTGTCCGATACTTGGACTATAGGCAAGATATTCTCTAATTCACGCTCTTCAATAAATGAATTTGTACAATCAATGTAATTTGACATATTTATTCCTCCATTTTTGTATATAACATTCTGTGCATTTATATTATAACTGCTTTTTATTTAAAAAACATAGCGAATATGATAATATTAACATAAAGAGGAGGTTAAACATGGATTATAAAATTGTTGTAGGAAGTAGTTGTGACTTTGACGAAAAGTATGGAAGGGAGATACATCATTCAAAAGTACCTTTTACAATTAATATAGATGGAAAAGATTATGTAGATGATGAGAGTTTTACGGGTGAGAAGATTGTTCAAAAGATGAAAGAATCGATTAGCGCCATAAAAACAGCGTGTCCTTCTCCTAATGAATTCTTAGAAAAGTATAAGGGCGATGAAAATATTTTTGTAGTGACAATTTCATCTAAATTAAGTGGTACGTACAATAGTGCTATGACTGCAAAGAAGATGTACATGGAACAATTTGAAGATAAGGCAATACATGTCTTTGACTCCTTAACTGCTGCTATTGGAGAGACCATGATCGCTATAAAAATTAAAGAGTTAATTGATGAAGGGGATGGAGTAAAGGATATTGTTTCAAAGGTGGAGCAGTATATATCTGAATTAAAGACAATATTTGTCCTAGATAGTTTAGATAATCTTATGAAGAATGGTCGATTAAGTAAATTAAAAGGAAGATTTGCACAATTTCTTCACATAAAGCCCATACTCTCAGAAGATGGCAATGGTGAAATCAAAATGATTGATCAAAGTAGAGGGTCTAAAGGAGCTTTAAAGAAATTAGTCGATCAAATAGAAAAGCAAGGTGTTGTTAGTGAGAATAAGAAGTTAGGAATTGCTCATTGCAATGCTTTAGAAAGAGCTTTATATGTAAAGAAGCTCATTGAAGAAAGATACAATTTTAAAGAGATTATCATTACAGAAGCCAATGGCTTAAGTGCAGTTTATGCAGATGATGGTGGAATTATCATCGCATATTAGTTCTAAGATGTAAGTTCTAAGTTCTAAGTAAAAGCATTATAGTCACCATGGGTGACTTAAATAACATAGAACTTAGAACGTAGAACATAGAACTTACTCTTCGGTGGTTTTATCAAGGTCTTTTCTACTAATATAGGGGCTGTATTCTATGACCATATTGTGAATAGTATCGATATGATCTAATAGTTTTCCTAAACCATTTATCGTTGAATACTCTGGGGAAGGAACGATTGAAGCCTGTATGCCTAATTCCTGGTAAAGCAGTTTGTCTAAGTTTCTTAGTTGGGCACCTCCGCCTGTTAACATGATGCCATTAGAGAGTATATCTGCTACGCTTTCTGCAGGGCAGCTTTCTATAACCGACTTAATACTAGAACATATCTTTTCAATAGGGATTCTAATTGCTTCATAAATCTCTTGATTGCTCATATTGAGATTAATCGGAAGCCCACTTGCTAAATCTTGACCTATGATTTCCATAAACTGTTCTTTTTCGATGATTACATTTGCCAATTGAATTTTTAAATGTTCAGCAGTTAATTCGCCAATTTCTACATTATATTCTTTTTTAATGTATTGGATAATGGCTAGGTCAATATCATTGCTACCTACTTTAATAGATTCTTCAGCTAGAATACCGCCTAAAGCAATAGCGGCAATATCTGTTGTGCCACCACCTATATCTACTATAAAGGATACTTTAGGTTTGAATATATCTTCTCCTAAGCTGACGGCATCTGCAATCACATCTTTAACAAGAACAACTTTTTTTGCCCCTGATTCGTGAATAACTTCTTCTATGCCCCTGCTTTCTACTTGAGTGATCATACTTGGGACACCTACGAGGACATAAGCCTTTGCAAAGGCCTTAGAAAAGCGATTGCCCTCTTTAGTGTGATCAATCATCATTTTTAACATTCGAATAGCAATGTCAAATTTATCGATACTACCGTATTTTAAAGGTCTTATAACGCTGATATTTGTAGGAGTTTTTCCAATCATTTGTTGGGCCTCATTACCTACGGTTAATACTTTGTTAATATTATTGTCTATTGCCACTACAGAAGGTTCTTGAAAAATAATTCCCTTTTCTTTTGAATGGATTAATGTATTAGATGTGCCAAAATCTATTGCGATGAGTTTATTCATATGGACTCTTTCCTTTCGAAAAATAACAGTACTATTATTCTTCCATTATTTAAAGAATTTATAACTTTTATGAGCAATCTGCCTCGAATAAATAGAGACAATCTGCGTCGAATAAATTGAAGCAAAATAATCTACATATACAAATTTATGATATAATGACTTATATTTATATATAGGAGATATGAGATGATTTGTGGAACAGGTATTGACATCATTGAAATAGATCGAATTAGAAGGGCTGTTGAAAGACATCCTACTTTTTTATCCAAGCACTTTACCGAGGTGGAGAATCTTTATTTTATGTCTAAAAAAAATAATCCTCAATCTATAGCTGGATATTTTGCAGCAAAAGAGGCGGTTAGCAAAGCACTTGGCACGGGTTTTCGATTTTTTCGGTTTACAGATATTGAAATAGAAAAAGATTCTTTTAATAAGCCTTCTATAAATTTATACGGCAATGCAAAAAAAATTGCTCAGGAAAAGAATATTGACAATATTTTCTTATCCATTTCTCATTGCAAAGAATATGCTATTGCCAATGCTATTGCTATAACAGAAAGGTTGGGATAAAATGAAAATCTTATCTACTAATGAAATGAAGAGAGCGGACGCTTTTACTTGCCAACTTAAGGGGATTACATCTACAGAATTGATGGAGGAAGCTGGAATAAGGCTTTATCATTGTCTTCTAGAAGAGAGAGAGCTTAGTTTGAATGAGGACAAGATTGTCGTACTTTCTGGTGTGGGAAATAATGGCGGCGATGGACTCGTTATTGCTCGTTATCTCCTAAAGGATGGATTTGATGTCAATGTAATCCTAATTGGAAATCTTTCGGCTATGACCGTAGAAACAAAGGAGAATCTAGACAGGCTTATTACATTAAGTGCAAAGATTTTTTATTATAAAGACGAAAGGTTTTATTCTGAATTTGAAAGAATTATCGATAAGTCTACATTAATTATAGATGGAATCTTCGGTATTGGCTTAAATAAAGAAATTAGAGGGGGTTTTCAAAAAGCTATTGAAAAAGTCAATCAAAGTACTGCATATGTGGCGAGTATTGATATTCCATCTGGATTAAGAGGAGATAATGGTAGAATAGCTGGGACTTGTATAGAAGCAAACTTGACTATGATCGTAAACAATTATAAAATTGGCAATTTACTAAATGATGCTAAAGATGTTCAAGGAAAAAAGGTTTTATTAGATATCGGTATTGTAGAAGATGAAAACAAGTCGAACAAGTACTACCTAGACCCTTCCTGTCTGCTGCCAATGCCAAAAAGAAAAAACAACAGCCATAAATACAATTATGGCAGTGTACTTGTTCTTGGTGGTAGCGACTTCATGACAGGAGCACCTATTATGAGTGCATATTCTGCTTTGCGTACAGGCTCTGGTTTATCGACCGTTGGAATCCTAAATAAATACGTTCACAGAATGAATAATATTCATCCAGAAATCATGATTAGAGGCTACGAAGGAGAAGCTGAGCTTTTGGAACTTCTCGTCAAGAAAAATGTTATTGCATTTGGGCCAGGTTTAGGGAGAAAAGACTCCTATGGTCCATTGTTAGAGATATTAATAGAAAAAAAGATTCCTATGGTAATCGATGCAGACGGAATTTATTATCTTCAAGCCATACTACAAGAGGGGAAAGATTATAGCCATATAATCATTACACCTCATGCAGGTGAATGTTCAAATTTATTAAAGGTAGACTGCGATACGATTGCCAATGATTCTGTAACTTATGTTCAACAGCTCGCAGATAAATTTGGAATGACTGTTGTCTTAAAAGGTCCTTGTACGATTATAGGTAATAGAGAAGAAATTTATTTTTGCGAACAAGGAAACCCTGGAATGGCGACAGCAGGGATGGGAGACATACTTACCGGAATCATTGCAAGTTTAGCTGGTCAGGGTTTTGCACCTCTTGAGGCCGCTAAAATAGGCGTATATCTTCATTCATTATGCGGAGATTTATGTGCTAAAGACCTAGGACAATACTCTATGCTTTCTACTGATTTGTTGAAGTATTTACCTTTAGCTATAAATACATTATTACCAAGAGAATGACCCAGAGTCTGTAAAATAGCCGCTAGGAAACTAAGCCTAAAGTGACCTAAGAGGAATGCATAAGCACTAGTGACTAGCGGCTGGTAGTTGATGATTAAGATCATATAAGAAAGTTGAGTGGTGTAGATGAGCAAATTTTGGAGTGAGTTGGCAAAGAGCTTAGAACCGTATACTCCTGGAGAGCAGCCTAAAGATAAGAAATATATTAAATTAAACACAAATGAAAATCCATATGGACCATCCTCTAAGGTAATTGAAGCTCTAAAGGATGGAGCAAATGACAATTTAAAATTATATCCAGATCCTAATGGCGATGAGCTTAGAAAAACCATTGCAGATTATTATGGATTAAAGGATGAACAAGTCTTTCTTGGAAATGGATCCGATGAAGTTCTAGCCTTTTCCTTTATGGCTTTTTTTAACCCAAATGAACCTATCCTTTTTCCAGATATCACTTATAGCTTTTATAAGGTCTACTCCAATATATACAATATTCCTTATGAAGAAGTGAAACTAAATAAAGATTTTTCTGTTCCAATAAATAAACTGCATCATTCAAAGGGTGGCGTGATTCTTCCTAATCCTAATGCGCCTACGGGCATATGCCTTTCTCTAAAAAGCATCGAAGAGATACTACAATTTAATAAAGAAAAGATAGTGATAATCGACGAAGCTTATATTGATTTTGGTGGAAATAGCGCAGTAGGGTTCATTGATCAATATCCAAATCTTTTGGTCGTTCAAACTCTATCCAAATCTAGATCTTTAGCAGGTCTTCGAGTGGGTTTTGCTTTAGGTCATAAAGATTTGATTTCAGCATTAAATTATGTAAAAAACTCTATCAATTCTTATCCTCTTGATCGCCTAGCATTATGTGGGGCTGTGCAGGCTATAAAGGATGAAGAATATTTTCAAGAAACAAAAAATAAAATTATAGAAACACGAGAAAAAGTAAGTCAAGAACTAAAAAGTATGGGTTTTCTAGTAATCCCATCTTTAACAAATTTTATTTTTATGAGTCATACTAAAATACACGCAAAAGAACTGCTTTATTCTTTAAGAGAGCGAGGCATATTAGTAAGACATTTTAATCATGCTAGAATTGATAATCACCTAAGAGTTACAATAGGTAGTGAAGAAGAAATGAATACTTTTATCCGTATTTTACGAGAAATTGTCCCTGTCTAAGTCTTATAAGGTAAACAAAGTTCTCCCATTGGAATATATTAATAGGAAATGATATACCCAATGAAAGGATGAATAAAGTGGATAAGAAAAGAACTTTAAATTTGTATGGATTCGGTTGTACTCCAGCCATGGAAAGAGTGATTAGTGCCGTAGATACGATGTCCCATGATGAAATCTTAATCGTCAATTGTGATACTTCTTGTGTGTCCGGAAAAATTAGGCGAATGTGTATGGAAAAAAACTACCGTTTAGAAATATACAGAATAGATAAGAATACTATGAGATATATTATTTCATTTCACAATGAATAATACAATATATGATGTTATTATCATAGGTGGAGGCCCAGCAGGTTTAACCACGGGAATATACTGTGGTCGAAGCGGACTAAAGGTCCTAATTATAGAAGAAGATCTTATTGGTGGTTTAGCCAATAAGAGTTATCACATTGGAAATTATCCTGGGTTTCCTGGTGGAGTCAATGGCGTCGATTTAATGGATGAGTTCTATGAGCAAGCCTTTCATTCTAGTGTACAATTTCAATATGAATCTGTACAGTGTTTGCATATGAATGAATCAATCAAATTAGTAGAAACCAATAACAATGCCTACAAGACGTGTGCAGTGATTTTAGCCACAGGTGGTCGGCCTAAAAGAGTTGGAGCTATCAATGAAGAACATTTTATTGGGAAAGGTATCTCTTTTTGCACCGTTTGTGACGGCGCTGACACAAAGGGTAAAAGAGTGCTGGTAATTGGAACAGGAGATAGCGCAGTAGATCAAACTACTTTTCTTGCACAATTTGCAGAATCTGTTGTGATTTCTAGTATCAATCCCATAGGTCAAATGGATTGTAGTGATAAAGACAAATTAAAAATGTTGCCAAAGGACAAAATTCAATTCCTTTGGAATACGAGAGTATATAAGTTTTTGGGAGAAGATCATTTAACTAAAGCAATATTGCAAGATCAAAATACAAAAGAGTATTTTGAAATGATCTGCGATTACTGTTTTGAATTTATCGGATTCACGCCGAATACTCACTTAGTTAAAGATTTCGTGCATATAGACAAAGAAGGTGGAATCATTACAAATGAAAAAATGGAAACATCTTGCCCAGGTCTATACGCCATAGGCGATGTAAGAAAAAAAGTGCTCAAACAACTAACGACAGCAACAGCCGATGGAGCTATTGCGGCGAATGAAGTGAGAAAGTATGTGGAACAGGTGAATAAAGGTGGTCGGGTGGTCGGGTGGTCGGGTGGTCAGTAAAACCTAAAAGCGTAAAATCCTTCGCTTAAAGCCTCAAGGGTGAGATATACAGTAACTAGGGTTAAAAGCAATGTGCCCTCGGCACTAAAAGGCTCTAAAGCCCACCCAAGTTTCAGCCCAGTCATTCTTGAACGCAGCGAAGAATCTTAAGACCCAAAGGAATGCATAAGTTCTGATAGCTGAACGCTGATTGCTAGTGACTGATTTTTTTCTTTCCGCTTTCAGCTTTCTGCTTTCAACTTTCAACAGTTTAATTTATTGCGTAAAAATACATAAAAGCTTAATATAAAAAGCAAGTACATATTAACCAAAAGAAGAGGTGAAGGGCATGCATGATAAAGGTTATGTTCGGGTAGCTACAGTTACACCCAAATTAAAAGTAGCAGATTGTGAATACAATAAATTGCAAATTATTCAAACTATTGAAGACGTAATTGAAAAGAATGTTGAGGTTGTAGTATACCCAGAACTATGTATATCAGGGTATACTTGTGGGGATTTATTTTATCAGGATATTTTGCTAAATAAAGTTGAAGAATCCATAGGAGAGATTTGCGATTTTCTTTCCCCACATCCGTTAATGGTGGTTATTGGAGCTCCAGTACGAGTAAAAACCCAAATTTATAATTGCGCTATTGTCATTAATGAGGGTCAAATATTAGCCGTAGTACCTAAGAAGTACTTGCCTAGTTCTGGTGAATTTTATGAAAAAAGATGGTTTGCAAGTGGATTCAATATAGATAGTAATGAAAAGATTTCGTATTGCGGGCAAGATGTCTTGTTTGGTTGTGATGTGTTGTTTCAACACGATACTTATAAGCCACTGATTGTAGGCGTTGAAATTTGTGAAGATTTATGGGCCCCTATACCACCAAGCAGCTATTATTGCCAGGCAGGTGCTACTCTTATATTAAATCCATCCACGAGCAATGAGGTGGTTGGAAAAAGTGAATACAGAAGAGCACTAGTTGAACAACAATCGGCAAGAGGTATATTAGCTTACGCTTATGTATCAAGTGGATTTGGAGAATCTACTACGGATTTAGTTTTTGGTGGACATGGGCTTATATGCGAAAGTGGCGCCCTCTTAGCAGAGAGTGAGAGATTTTGTTATGAATCAAATATGATCATTGCCGATGTAGATATTGATAAAATCAACCACGATCGTTTAAAAGCTACGCCTCTAAGAGAACACTTAAGAAATAAGGAAGAATACTACGATTTTATTTCCTTTACTACAAAAGATGTACAACATGAACTAATGCGCAAAGTTCAAGCTTATCCCTTCATACCAAGTGACCCGCAAGCTAGAAATACAATCTGTCAAGAAATCTTTAATATTCAAACTATGGCACTAGGAAAAAGGGCAACTCATATAGGATTTCCTACAATGGTAGTTGGGATATCAGGAGGGTTAGATTCCACTCTTGCCTTGCTAGTATGCGCTAAAACCTGTGATCAGTTAAAGAGTGACCGCAAAAATATTTTAGCAGTGACTATGCCTGGTTTTGGTACTACAGATCGAACCTATAATAATGCTATTGCGCTTATGAAAAAATTGCATGTATCCATAAAAGAGATCTCCATTAAAGATGCCTGCATTCAACACTTTAAAGATATTGAACACAGTTTAGATCAACAAGATGTTACTTATGAAAATGCACAAGCTCGTGAAAGAACGCAAATACTAATGGATTTAGCGAATAAAAGCGGTGGTATTGTCATCGGTACAGGAGATCTATCTGAATTAGCTCTTGGCTGGGCAACTTATAACGGAGACCATATGTCTATGTATGGAGTCAATGCTGGTGTGCCGAAGACCCTAGTTCGATATTTGGTTCAATGGATTGCAGATACTCATGAAGATAGAGAAATAGGAGAGATTTTAAACGATATTTGTAATACTCCTGTGTCTCCAGAGTTGCTTCCACCGGATGAAAGTGGAAAGATTGCACAGAAAACAGAAGATTTAGTAGGACCTTATGAATTACATGACTTTTTCTTGTTTAATGTAATCCGTTGTGGTTACTCTCCAAAAAAAGTATACTATTTAGGAAAGATAGCCTTTAAAGGACAGTACAGTGATGAAATCATATTAAAATGGTTAAAAAATTTCTATAGGAGATTCTTTACCCAACAATTTAAAAGATCTTGTATGCCAGACGGACCTAAAGTAGGTACTGTTAGTCTATCTCCAAGAGGGGATTGGAGGATGCCTAGTGATGCATCAAATGCCATTTGGATGAAAGAACTAGAAGATTTGCGATAAGTAAGAAATAGGAGGACTTTAGGTGGACAAAAAGAAAGTAGAGTTGCTTCTTAAGAGTTTTTTAACCTTAGAAACACAAGAAGAGTGTCTGGTCTTTTTAGAGGATTTGTGTACGATTAATGAAATTGAGGACATGTCTCACAGAATAGAAATAGCAGATTTACTAAATAAGGGAAAAACCTTTAATGAAGTTCAAGATTTGACTGGAGCTAGCTCTACAACCGTAAGTAGAGTTAGTAGATGTCTAAAGCATGGGAACGGTTATAAGACTGCTTTAAAGCGAGTATCTAAAATGGAGTCGTAGTACAAATATGAAAGAAATGACCATACCTGTTAGAGAATTAGTAGAGTTTACTTTGAGAAAAGGTGATATTGATTTTCGTTATACAGGAAGACAAAGAGGTGCTCAAGGAACGAAAGCTCATCAACGCATTCAAAAGAAATACAAAGAAGGTGATCTTTCAGAAGTGAGCATATCTAGAACAATTGAATATGAAGGTATGAATATAACCTTACAAGGTAGAATTGATGGCATTATCTTTGATGAAGGGCAAATTATCATAGATGAGATTAAGAGCACTCGAGCTCCTTTAGATGAGATTGATGAGGATTTTAGTCAGGTCCACTGGGCTCAGGGGATGGTCTATGCATTTTTATATTCTTTAGAAAACAATTTAGAAGAGATTAGTGTTCAATTAACCTATTACCAATTAGAATCTAAGGAAATAAAAAGAATTATGAGAGATTTCGTTCATGATGAGTTAAAAGAATATGTTTACGAGAATTTAATCAAGAATTATATTAAGTGGGCAATTATGATTTATCAATGGCGAGAACTCCGAGATGAGAGCATTAGCACCTTATCTTTTCCTCATGACAGCTATAGGGTGGGGCAAAGAAAATTGATTATTTCTATTTACAAGACCATACAAGAACAAAAGAAAATTTTTGTAAATGGACCTACTGGAATTGGAAAGACCGTATCTACTCTTTTTCCATCTATTATGTCTATGACAGAAGGCAATGTAGAGAAGATTTTTTATCTTACATCTAAAAATACTCAGAGAGAGATTGTTGAGTCTACCCTTTATTCTTTGATAGAAAAACAGTTAAAAGTAAAATACACATCCCTTACGGCAAAAGAAAAAATATGTTTTAAAGAACAAACAAAGTGTAATCCAGAATATTGTGAGTATGCTAAAGGGCATTTTGACCGTTTGAATGAAGCTATAGAAGATATTTTTAATAATGAAAATACGTATACCAAAGAGCTTATTAGTCAATATGCTCAAAAGCACACAGTCTGTCCCTTTGAATTTTCTTTGGATTTGACTTTATGGAGCGATTTCGTTCTTTGTGATTACAATTATATTTTTGATCCTAGAGTTTCACTAAAGCGATTTACAGAAGAAAAGGGAAAGTACGTGTTTTTAATCGACGAAGCCCACAATCTAGTAGATCGGTCTCGAGATATGTACTCAGCTGAACTTGGGAAAAAACAAACCCTAAGCCTTCAAAAACTCATTGGAAAAGAACATCCTTTATACAAGACTTTGGGCAAAATCAATAAGGCTTTTATTTCCATACGGAAAGACGAGGAATTTGATAAAGAAAAACTACCGGAAGATCTTATGGCTGGTGTCAACGAATTTATATATAAGGGAGACAAATGGTTAGCTCAGCACAATAGCGAAGCATCCTTTTATGATGAGCTTTTGCAGTACTATTTTGAGGTAAATAATTTTATTCGCATAGGCGAGTACTACGGAGAAAATTATAAAGTTATAAAAGTTAAAAATAAAGATGAGATTATCGTAAAATTAGTGTGCCTCGATAGTTCTTCGTATATTAAACAAAGCGTAGAAAAAGGAGTATCTTCCGTATTTTTCTCTGCAACATTATTGCCTATGAGTTACTTTATTGAATTATTAGGTGGGCACATCAATGAAGATTATCATATGATTTTAGAATCGCCATTTCCAGAAGAGAATGGGTGCATGATGATATGTAATCAAATAAGTACCACCTATAAAAATAGACAAAATAGTTACGAAGATATTTGTCAATATATTTACCATACTATGAAAGCAAAAGAAGGTAATTATATGATTTTCTTTCCTTCTTATGAATATATGGAAAAAGTATACGATATATTTGTACAAAACCACCCAGAAGTAAAAACAGCAAAACAATCTAAATCTATGACAGAGTTGGAAAGAAAAGAATACATAGATCAATTTGACTTAGGCGAAAACATTGTCGCCTTTGCTGTTTTAGGGGGGCTTTTTTCTGAAAGTATCGACCTTCGAGGAGACCGATTGATTGGCGTAGTGGTAGTCAGTGTGGGCTTACCTAAAATAGGTGAAGAGCGAAACCTGTTAAAAGAATACTACGACGAAATCAATGGTAAGGGTTTTTTGTATGCTTATATGTATCCAGGATTTAATAAAGTAATGCAAGGTGTGGGTAGGGTAATACGTAGTGAAAAAGATCGAGGTGTTATTCTTCTAATAGATACTCGCTTTGCTCAATACAGCTATAAAAACTTATTTCCGAAGCACTGGTCAAAGGCAAGGCTTGTTAAGTCCGTTGGGGAACTAGATGAGAATTTGAGTGAATTTTGGAAAGTTAGCGGAAAGCTGAATGTTGAAAGAGGAAAAAAATAATGTGCCTTCGGCACTAAAGGACCCCAAACAAACGCATAAGTTTTGGTAGCTGATTGCTGGTGGCTTGATTTTTCAGCTTTTAAGTTTTTCCCGTCCAGCTTACCAACGAACCAACCGAGAAGTAAAAAAATGGAGCTGTCAAATACGACAGCTCCATTTTTTACTTCTCTTTAAATTTTCTATTTAAAGCACTTACTAATGCTTTGATGGATGCAAAGATAATATCTGTGTCTACTCCAGCACCCCAGATAATCTTATCTTCTATGGTTATACCTACATAGGCAGCAGCTAAGGAGTTGGATCCTCTTTCTAAGGCGTGCTCTGTATAGGTCTGAATAGTATAAGAGATATTTAGATTTTCCTTAATCGCGTTAGCAACAGAATCTAATCGACCATTTCCACGTCCCAAAAAGCTTTTTTCCTCGCCATCTACATTTAAGATAAGTTCAACTGCAAATTCTCCATTGCGTTTAAAGTGATAATCTATCAATCTTATTTTATCCTCTACATTCACATAGTCTTTTTTAAATATTTCATAAACTTCATTAGGCTTTAATTCCTTGTTTAGGTGATCAGAAGCATTTTTGACAGTATAGCCTATATCTTCACGCATTTTTGGTGGTAAATCAAAGCCATAATTTTCATTTAAAATAAAGCCTATGCCGCCTTTTCCAGATTGGCTGTTAATTCGGATAACATCGCTTCCATACTCTCTGCCGATATCTTGCGGGTCAATAGGTAAATAAGGTACGCTCCACCCTGTAATTTGATGATCTCCTCTATATTGCATTCCTTTGGCAATAGCATCTTGATGTGAACCTGAAAATGCGGCAAATACCAATTCACCACTGTATGGCTGTCTTGGTGGCACAAACATGCCTGTAATTCGTTCGTAAAAGTGAACCACATCAGGAATATTCTCAAAATTTAGCTTTGGATCTATTCCATGGGAGAACAAATTTAGAGCAACTGTGACTAAGTCTACATTTCCTGTTCGTTCGCCATTTCCAAACAAGGTACCTTCAACTCTTTGTGCGCCAGCAAGTAAGCCCATTTCTGCTTCTGCAATAGCACAACCTCTATCATTGTGTGGATGTATAGAAATAATAACATGATCTCTATATTTTAAGTTTTCGGACATGTATTCAATTTGGCTAGCATATACGTGAGGCATGGAAACTTGAACTGTCGAAGGAAGGTTGATAATGACTTTATTATCTTTACTAGGCTGCCATATATCTAAAATTGCATTACATATTTTAAGAGCAAACTCCATCTCGGTTCCGGTGAAGCTTTCAGGTGAATATTCAAACCGGAAATTTCCTTCTTCCTTCTCGGCATACTCTTTTAGCAACTTAGCTCCTAAAACACCTAACTCAATGATCTCATCTTGAGATTTCTTAAATACCTGTTCTCTTTGAGCAAGTGAGGTAGAATTGTATAAGTGGACGATAGCATTCTTTACACCCTTCAAAGCTTCAAAGGTTTTTTTGATGATATGTTCTCTTGATTGAGTCAACACTTGAATAGTTACATCATCAGGAATTAGATCATCTTCAATTAGTCGTCTTAAAAAATTATACTCCGTTTCCGAAGCTGCTGGAAAGCCAACTTCGATTTCTTTGAAACCTAGATGAACTAAATAAGTAAAAAATTCTACCTTTTTATCTAAATCCATTGGAATTACTAAGGCTTGATTTCCATCTCTTAAATCAACACTACACCATAAGGGAGCATCCTCTATATGGCTTTTATGTACCCAATTTGTACTCGGTACAGGTGGCATAAAATAGGATTTACTGTATTTGCCGTAATTTTTCATTCTAATTCCTCTCTTTCATTTATTTATTTGTTGGTCCGTTGGTTCGCTGGATGGGAAAAACCTAAAAGCTAAATGCTGAAAGCAGAAAGCTGAAAAAAGCATATTGGCCTTTACGTGAGGTAAAGACCTTAGCTCCCGGCAGTCATCCTGAGCGTAAGCGAAGGATCTTGACCCCAAAGTAATACCCACACGCTAGTGACTAAAGTGCCAAAGGCACTTTCTCGTTGAGTTCGCGCAAAAAAAATCTCTCGTCTCTAAATTACTAGAGACGAGAGATTATATTCTCACGTGGTACCACTCTGATTCATACGGGTATTGTATGCACTCTGTAGATATGAGTTTAATATTCATATCTTTCCAATGTATCGGTTGGAAACCGTCTCGCCTACTGTTTGTTCAGCTCGATACTTGGAGGTGAGTTCGGATTGCTTAGGCTACTGTTTTGCACCACACAACAGCTCTCTTAAAGCTTTAGAAATCTTACTATTCCTCTTCATTGCATTGTTTATATTCAACTATTTAAATGTTAGTTTAATCTTAATGAATATCTTTGTCAAGGTATATTATTGTAAAATATTTGCATGATTTCGTTTACTGTTACACTTTTGTTACATGGTTAAAGTTGGGTAAAAAAAATATGCGGAAATGAGTTCAAATATATTGACCAACCCTAATAGTGATGTTAAAATAACATTGTCGATAAATATAATTCAATAAGGGGGAAACACAATGAAAAAACTATTAGTATTACTGTTATCAGTATTTCTAGTAGGCTCTTTTGTAGTTGGTTGTACTACTGAGGAAAAAGCTTCACAAGCTCCTACAGCACCAGAGGAAAAAGGTTCTGAAGCAGATGCTACTCTACAAGATGGTGTCTACTTTGCTGAAGAGGATTCTTTTGCAGAAGGAAGTGGCTACAAATATTTTGTTGTTTTAAAAGTTGAAGGTGGAAAAATCACTGATGCTGATTGGGGTGGAACAAATGTTCAACCTGTAGGCAATAAGAGAACACTTTCTGAAAAAGGCGAATACGGAATGGAAGCAGTAGCAAAAGCTGGTGCTTGGCATGATCAAGCAGCTGCAGCTGAAAAATGGTTAATTGAAAACCAAGATCCTTCTAAGATCACTTACACAGATGATGAAGGACACACTGATGCACTTAAGACAGATGCAGGCTCTACTGTATCAATTCACGTAGTAGAGTTTTTTGATTTAGCAAAGAAAGCTTTAGAAGCAGGTCCAGTTGCTGAAGGTACATATACAACTCCTGAAGATTACGTAGCAACTGCAACGATTCCAGTTGACAAAGCTGATCCAGAATTTGATCCTACTAATGCATGGGAATACAGATTAGACCTAATTATCGTAAATGGAACAATTATGGATTCTAATTTAAATGCTATTTTTGCTGGAGAATTCAGCGACGATACTGCTAAGTTCTACAAAGCAGATAAAGATGGCAACCCAGATGAAACTGCACCATTAGGTAAGGTTGAACTAGGTATGGATTATGGTATGGACTGGAAAGGAAATGCTGAAAAGGTGGATGCATTCGTAATTGAAAACCAAGGGTTTGAAGTAAACTATACTGATGACAAGGGTCACACGGATGCAATTACAGGGGTTTCTATTCATGTAAATGAATATGAAGAGTTATTCAAATCTGCAACAAATAAATAATATTTGACAGCAAAAATCTAATGTTATAAAATATTAAGGCTTTAGTAGGGACCCCTCGCTACTAAAGCCTTATTTTGAAAGAGAAAGTGGTGTACTTATTGAAAAAACTATTTTGTATTTTAGCAATTATCACCACGCTGTTCACTATTGCTGGATGCACAGATAACAAAAGTAATCAAGATGTACAACAGGAGTATGTGTCAAAAACAGATTTCTACTTAGACACGGTTGTAGATATAAAAATATACAATCCCAACAATAAAAGCGCAGAAGTTATTGATAAAGCTATGGAAAGAATAGGGGCTTTAGAGGAAATACTAAGTATACACATTGAAGGTAGTGACTTATGGAAAGTAAAGGAAAATGCAGGGATCAAGCCTGTTGAAGTTTCTAAGGAAACGATGGAAGTCATGAAAGCAAGCTTAAAGTATTCTGAGTATACAAATGGCCTCTTTGATGTCACAACAGGACCATTAGTAGATTTGTGGGCAATTAATCCTCCAAATGGTTACGTACCAACAGAGGAAGAATTACAAACCACATTATCTAAAGTCAATTATAATAATATGATTATTGACGAAGAAAATAACACTATTTTCTTGAAAGATAAAGGCATGATAGCGAACTTAGGCGCTATTGCTAAAGGATATATTGCTGATGAGGTAAAAGAAATACTAGTAGAAAACGATGTAAAAAATGCGATTATCAATCTAGGTGGTAATGTTCTACTGGTTGGAGGCAAGCCAGACAATTCGGGCTTTAAAATAGGTGTACAAGATCCTAATTCAGATAGAGGCGCATATCTTGGTGTAATTGACGATAGAGATTTATCTGTAGTATCATCTGGCGATTATGAAAGATACTTTGAAGTGGAAGGAAAGAGATACCATCATATTCTTAATCCAGCGACAGGATACCCTGCGGATAATGAAATAAGGCAAGTAACCATATTATCAAAACTTTCTGTAGACGGAGATGGTCTTTCTACGAGCACCTTTGTTTTAGGTCTAAAAGACGGTATGAAGTTAATCGAAAGCATTGATGATGTAGAAGGAATTTTTGTTACAAAAGATCATAAAATATATCTCACATCAGGTATAAGAGATTCTTTTGTGTTTGATGAAGTAAATTATGGGGATCAGTATACCGTAGTAAAGTAGATGCACAGGTTCTTTTTGGAGCCTGTGTTTTCATTTTGTAATAGGAAAGTCCTGCTTTTGTCCTTAACTCCTGCCCATCATCCTGAGCGCAAGCGAAGGATCTTGACCCAAAAGGAATATCCTAACGCTCGTGACTAACGACTAATGCGTTGCAGGCCCTTTCTTGTTTTTCGTGCGAGCACGAAAATATCCTTATTTCTGCGAGCTAATCTGCTGATTCGAATATTAAATCATAAAATCTTCAATAAAAATAGCATTAATATAGTATAATAAGGGTAGTTGTATTGCTTGTAAATATATCCATAATATAAAATAGCAGCAGGAGGATAAAATTATGAAAGATACTATGAAATATGAAAGTCGTGCTGTGAAAATAAATATACTACTAAGTTATAAGATTATGTCAAATGATAAGATAAATAGGAAAAGAAATGAAATATAAACCAATACTAATGGCTCTTTTTATATTGTTTTTTTTTCCGAGTATTACTCAAGGGAAAGAAGTATTACAGTGTGAATACACATCAGACACAGGAATTACAATAAAAAGTTATACAGATAATTGGACAGAAAATAGATTAGTAGAAGTTTACGAAGAATTAGTAAAAAATACTCATGGCGAAGAATTAGCCTACTTAAAAACCATTAATCTATACAGTGGTAATCCGAGTGGTGGAAAGGAAGAAGGATTATACAATGCTTCTTACAAGAAGGTGCAGCTATTAGGTAAAGAAAAAGTAGTTCTTAGTAAAAACAACTTCATAGATTTGTACAATCTAAAAGATAAAGATAAAGTAGAGGACTTTGCAAAGACGCTATCCCATGAATACGGTCATCACTTCACTTTATACTATCTGATAAAATATGAGAATAAAACCTTTGAACAATGGAAAGACACAGAATTATACAGAGCTAGAAATCTAGAAGAGTTCCAAAAGGTAACGGAAAGCTATGTCAATGGCCATGAATGGAGTATCACTGAAATTGTAGCTGAGGATTATGTCCAATTTTATGGTTCGCCAACGGCAAAACGTATATACTATTTTGAAGATATTATGGGTAGATATTACTCTGGTACTATAAATAAAAGTAGTAGTTATAATTATTCTATATATAATATAAACCCCCAAGAAAACAGGCAAATTCCTCTTGCTCTTGAATTGCCTAAATTAATTGAATATTGGGAAAGAGCATCTGGTGTTGAAGTTGCCCATAAGATTGTTTCAAGACCAAATCTAGCCTTAGTAGATGCTGAAAATTTAGGATATGACAAAATTCGCCATACATTACAATGGAGTAAAAGTGCAGATGAAAATGGCAGAGAAGTGGATTATTATACATTAATAGCCACAGATTTAGAGGGTAATGAGATTATCCCTATAAAAACAGTAAAAAAGGGAGAACCTTTAGAAGCTGTAATCGGAAGTATTCGAATAAATGATGGTGAAGCTACAATGTTTTACACGGATCGCTTTGTAAATAGCCCTAAAGTATTTAAAGTCTACGGCATTAATTTAGCTGGTGGAATTATATCATCTCATCCATTAGAGGTAGATTTCAATAGTCCTAAAGTAACAAACTTAGACATAGAATCAACATCAATTTTATCTGATGAAGATATTACTCTAGATGAAGCAGATCAAATTACAGTTAGGGATAATGCAGACGATTTAATAAATATCATATTTGATAATATCGTTTTCTTTATTGATAAAGTAGTAAATAAGATTGTATCGACAGTATATAGCAAATCAGTAATTTGTACGATATATACTTAATTAAGAGGAGGATTTTAATGAGTGTAAAAATTAAAGATGTAGCAAGAGAGGCAAATGTATCTGTAGCTACTGTATCAAGAGTACTAAATAATATACCATTGGTTAATGAAGAAACAAAAAAAAGAGTACTAGATGCTATTGAAAAAACAGGGTATAAACCTAATGCCATTGCAAGAAGTCTTAAAATGCAAAAGACAAATACTTTAGGAATTATGATACCTGATATATCTCAGGCCTTTTACACTAATGTTGTAAGAGGTGTTGAAGATGTATGTAATATATATGATTATAATATTATTTTATGTAATACAGATTCGGATGCCCAAAAAGAATTAAAGTATTTTAATGTATTTATTGAAAAGCAATGTGATGGAATTTTATTTATTGGCAAGTCATTGAAGGATGAATTGATCAATCAAATAGCTATCAGTAAAATCCCTGTTGTGCTTGGAGCATTAACAGATAGCGAGGATCGAATCCCTAGTGTTTCCATAGATAATGAGCAAGCAAGTTATGATTTGACAATGCACCTTATTGAAAATGGACATAAAAGGATTGCCTTTTTTGATGATGAAGATGAAACATCTTTTGTTGGAATAGAGAGGAAAAAGGGGTATAAAAGAGCATTAGAATCACAGGGTATCGCTTATAGAAAAGAGTATGTTTTTGATGGTAAATACTCTATTAAGGGGGGATTCGATTTAATGGAAGAATTGCTGAAATTAGAGGATTTACCGACAGCAGTTTTTGCCCTTAATGATGAGATGGCTCTAGGAGCTATTCGCAAATTAGAAGAAAAAGGATTGAAAGTGCCTCAAGATATGAGCGTTGCAGGTTTTAATAATTTTACAGTTTCTGAATGGTTAACCCCATCTATTACTACTATTGCTCAACCAATGTACGATATAGGAGCACTATGCGCAAGAATGTTAATAAAAATGCTTGACGGTCACAAAGATGAGGTAAAAAGTTTATACGTTCCACATAAACTAATTGAGCGTGAATCAACATCTGATATAAAGTAAGATCTCGAGTAACAGTGTGCTTTATGTGCAAGTAGAGAAGATAAGGGCATAATCTACTTGATTAAGCTTTTATCTTTTTTTAAAAAACTATTGACAAAAACAAGGATAGTCTCTATAATAGGAAAAGTCGAAACAAGCCACAGTATCTAATATTTTAAAATCAAGATGGAAAAAGATAAAAAGTGGTTGACAAAACGCAAAAATGTTTTTATAATAAATAAAGTCACAAGAAATTGTAACAATAACACAAAAATTAAGTAAAAAATAAAAAGTAGTTGACAAAAGAAACAAAATAAAGTAAGCTATAAAAGCTGACTCGAAAGAGACAAGCCGAGTATTGAAAAAGGTATTTGAAAATAGAATAGTGCACACAAACCCAAGCAAATTAGTTGCGAGTCTTTAGGACAAGCAACATTAAAGTAACAAAATGTAACAAGCCAGCAATTTATTTAGAGAGTTTGATCCTGGCTCAGGACGAACGCTGGCGGCGTGCTTAACACATGCAAGTCGAGCGAGATT